>NZ_SOGI01000067.1:0-91445 GCF_004403385.1 Cryobacterium sp. TMT4-31 | reverse complement strand
ACATTCGTCGCACCCGCCGCCGGCGTGGTCGACGACACCGTCACCGCCGCCGGAGGAGTGGTCGTGGAGGTGGAGAAGACCACGTCGACGAAGTAGTTCGCGGCTTGCCAGGTGTTGGTCGGGAAGCCTCCGGCCGAGGCATAGAGGTATCGACCGTTGTTTGCCGTGCCGGCCGTGAGGGGACCGACGGTGCGCGGGGTGGAGAAGAAGTTTGTCGTGGAGGCGTAGCGGCCGTTGGGTGCGAAGTAGGACACCACGTAGGTCTGGCCGGCGGTCAAGACCACGGGTGTCGCCAGCTGCGCGGTCTGCCAGCCTGACGCCGTCTCGTTGGTGAAGGTCACCGTCGCCAGCCGTTGGCCGGTGGACGACCAGAGCGACCCGGTGTGGGTGCCGGTGTTCGTCGAACCCTTGTAGAACCGGATCGCCGTGACAGAGCCCGATTCGGCCGAACTGAAGGACATGCCCAGTTCCACCGGCGAGGTGTCGTCGGGTGACGCGGCCTGCGCCGGGGTGAGGTTGCCGAGCAGGCTGTACGAGGTGCCGGTGCCGGGTGCTGCGGCCGTGGTGAACGACCAGGACCCACCGGGGAGGGCGGCGCCGGCGAGGGAGACGACCGCGGAATGCGCCGTGCCCGCCGGAAGCGCCGCCACCGGGGTGAACGTGACGACCCGAGTGGAGGCGTTGTAAGTCGACGCACCGGCAACCGCGCCCGCCTCGTCGGATACGGAGAGGGAGGGTGTGCCGGACGCGGGCGCGGCCGTCAGGGTCGCGGACACCGTCGCGGTCGCCGCGACACCGGTTGCGCCGGCGGCGGGGGTCGTCGAGGACACCGCGACGGCCGCCGCGCCTCCTCCGGTGAACACCACGTCGACGAGGTAGTCGGTGGAGGTTTGGTTGGTGGGGAAACCGGCCGCGTAGCTGAAGGTGCCCGCGTTGACGCCCGCGCTGAGCGGACCCCGCGTGTACGCGGCGGAGTACCCGCCCGGTGTCGCGGAGTATTGGCCGACCGTGGTGCGATAGCCGGCGACATACTCCGTGGCAGCCTGGATGCTCACCGGCGACCCGAAGACCAGGGTCTGCCAACCGGAGGTGCTCTCGGCGGTGAACGTTCCCGAGGCGAGGACGGTTCCGTCGGCGGCCCACAGTGTGCCGGTGTGGCTGCCCGTGTTGCCGGGCCCCTTGTAGAACTTGATCCCGGTGATCTGTCCGGCGGTCTGGGCGGAGAAGCGCACGCCCAGGGTCACCGCCTGGTTGTCCGCGACGGTCACCACGCTGGGCGTGGTGCTGTCGTCGTACAGGCTGCACGGGCATCCGCTGCCCGGGGCAGCCTGCACAGTGGTGAACGACCACGTGCCGCCCGAGCTGAGCGCGGCCCCCGCGGCGTCCCTGGCCGCCAGGGTCACGGTATACGTGGTGGCCTCGGCGAGCGCACTGCTCGGCGTGAAGGTGGCGACGCGGGTGGCGGCCGTGTAGCTCGTGCTGCCTGCGACGGCCGTGCCCTGCGCGTTACGCACAGTGAAGGCGACGGAGGAGGCGACGACCTCTGTGGAAATCGTGGCGCTGATGGCCGTGTTGAGGGCGACGCTGGAGGAACCCGGTCCAGGGGACTGGGCCGTCGCCGAGGGGGCGGTGTTGCCCGACCGGGTGAACACAGCATCGACGTAGTAGTTGCTCTGACCGTAGATGTCGGTCGGGAAGTCGCCGTTGGTGTTGTAGACGCTGGCCGGTTGGGCGCCGAAGCCGCCCGCGACGGCAAGGGGCGCACGGGTGACTCCCCGGTAGGCCCAGGGGTCGTCATCAGCTGAATACCGGCCCCTCGGCGCCCAGTATGAGGCAACGTAGGTCGTTCCAGCGGTGACGGTTACCGGGGTGGCGAAAGTGGCGGTCTGCCATCCGGACGCGGTTTCGTTCGTGAAGGTCGCGGTCGCCAGGCGGGTGCCGGTGGAGCTCCACAGCGATCCGGTGTGGGTTCCGGTGTTGGCTGTGCTCTTGTAGAACCGGATGCCGTCGATCGTTCCGTTCTCCGTCGGTGTCACCCGAAGGCCCAGCTCGACCGCGCTGGGGTCCTGCGAGTCGGGCTTGGCCGGAGCCTGGACTCCGAATACAGAGTGCGGCCCGGTGACGGTCACGGCGAGTGTGGTGGGCGTGGTCGGATAGTTGGCGCTGTCGTCGATCGCCCGGATTCGGATGCTCTGGGTGGCGACGCCGTGTTGAACGTAGGTGTACGACCAGTTCGAGGTGCCTGTCGCCGCGCTCCAGCTGGTTCCGCCGTCAGTGGAGACCTCGACGCCGGCGACGACCCCGCCGGAGTCGGTGGCCGTTCCACTGATCGTGGTGCTGGCGCCGTTGGGCACGGCGGTTCCTGCCGCGGGAGAGGTGACGGTGACAGAGGGTGCGGTGGTATCGGTGCTCGCTGTCGTGGCTACCAGGCCGGCCGCCAACGTGGCGGGGGTGGCACCCATATCGGCCAGCAGGTTCACCTGTGCCTGTTGCATCCGCACGTCTGCCGGTGCGCCGGGGCCGTCGTGCTCCCGGTCGAGCCCCCACGTCCACTGCACGCTGCCGGCCGAGAACACGAGGGCCCCGCTCGGTGCCTTGTAGAGGGTGACATGGTGCGTCGTGCTGCCTTGCCTGACGGTGTTGCCGAAGTCAGTGAGGTATTCCGGCACCGATCCCGTGGTCGTCGACAGCCTGATCAGACCGGCCGGTCGGAAGCCGTTGTCGATGTCTTCGTTTGATTCGTAGCCGACGGTGTGCGGCGCCAAGGCCGCGGAGGTTCCCGCCGCGAGGCTGGACAAACCGGTGTTCCGCCACAGGCGTGTCTTGCCCTCAGCGGCCGAGACCGTGACAGGGAGGTCAGAGTAATTGGACTGGTATTGCGTGCCGGTCAGCCCGTTCTCGGGGAGGCCCCCACCGTTGGCCGAGGACGCAAACCGGGGGTCACGCCAGGTACCGGTCCACTCGGCGGAGGGGTCGATCTTCCGCTGGCTCCAGGTCTCCTTGTAGGACACCAGGGTGCGGTAGGCCGTTGCGCTGCTGTCGGCGGACGGCTCGTACCGGGTCCGCCAGTACACCTCGTTGCCGGACAGGAACTGCAGGTTCACACCGGCGTCTCGTGCGGCCTCCACGTTCTTGCGCTGGGCTCCTGACCAGTACTCGTCGTGGCCGACGGAGAGGAAGACTTCGTGGTTCTTCAGGCTGGCCCCGAAACGATCGGTGTCGACGCCGCTGAAGTAGGAGACGTCATAACCGTTCTTCTCCAGGAACCTGACTGCCGGATACTCATTGCTGAAATAGAAGTCGCGACCGTCGATCCCCCCACGGGTCGCGACGGGCCGGTTGTAGCTGACCTTGTAGGCGCGGCCGTTATCGGCGCCCTGGTAGAAGTCGGAGCCGCCATAGGTGTTGTAGGCCTGCCAGGTGGGGTCGGAGGTCTGGAACAAGACCTGCGACGTGCTGGCCTGGTCCCTCACGACGAAGGTGATGTGGCTTTGGCCACCGGTGTCGGTACGGGTCAGCAGCGCGATGTACACACCGGAGACCGCGTCGGCGGGCACCGGCCAGGATGCCGACAGGGCCCAGTTGCCGCAGTCGTAGAACTCGGTCGCGGCCTCGGTGATGCACTGGGGTTGGTTCTGTGGGAGCGCCGCGGCCGGTGTGACGTCGGCGATCTTCCGGGCGCCGTTGCCCTGATACCAGCCGGTGCGGTAGATCGCAATCGTGTACGCCCGGGCGTTGGTGTCGATCTTGAACCCTACGGTGCCGCCGACGTTGGTGCTGATGTCTGTGGAGAACCCTTGGATGGACGGATCACCGGCTCCGCTGATGTCCCACACCGACGCGGCGGTCCCCGGAAGGGCGTTCTCGCACACGATGGGGTTGGGTGCCGTTCCGCATCCGGCCGCATTCGCCGGCAGCGCCCCGAGCGGGATCAACAGTCCGCTCACGACAACGATGACCGTCGCCAGAGCCTTGGCGGCGAGGGAACCGAACCTCGGGAGGAACGTGGAGGTTCCGGCTCGGCCGTCGACGACGGGCAAACGTTCAGACACGGTGCTCCTCTGATTGCCTGTGCGAAAGAACGGGAGATCGGGCGGCAGTCAGCGTGACAGCTGAGTATCGCTCACACCGCACAGAGTGCCACGGGGGCCATAGGCCCGCTCGCCCCCGAAGGGGGGTGTTCGAATCCGCTCGCCGGGGATGCGCACCGTCGGGATCGGTGCAACGATCTCACCCGCCTGAGAGCATCGCTCACTCGCCTGCGCCCGCACTCGGGCTCTGTCGCTACGGCCGACCCCTGTCTGAGGGCCTCGCCCCAACCGTCCCGAAGGCGGGTATCGATGTCGATAACCACAGAACCGCCCACCCCCACCGAAATCTATGACTGCTGCGTCGTCGGAGCGGGACCCGTCGGCCTCTCCCTCGCCCTTGAGGCCGCGAACGCCGGGCTCCGGGTTCTCGTCCTGGACGCCGGGACCCAAGCCGCCAAAGAGGATGCCGCGGCCCGGGCGGCACGTCCTCCGGTGCATGTGCTCGATCCCGCCACGCACGCACCCATCGAACAGGCAACCCGACGCGGGCTCGGCGGATCGTCCTGGTTGTGGGGCGGCCGGTGTGTGCGCTTCGAGGCGATCGACTTCGAAACCCGCGACTACGTCGACGGGAGCGGCTGGCCCCTGAGCCAAGCCGACGTGCTGCCTTCGGAAGCGGCCGCCGCAGCCTACCTGGATTGCGGAGCACCGACCTTCCGGAGCGCCGCCGCGGACTGGGCCGGCCTGGGAGAGGTCAGCCTTTCGCAATTGGAACGCTGGGCACGACAGCCCAAACTGGCGGCCCGGCTCGGCTCCAGGGTTGCCGCGCATCCCGGCATCTCGGTGCTGTGCGAAGCGACCGTCACCGACATCATCATCAACCCTGACGGCGCCGGCGTCACCCACCTCCAGGTGCTCCACCAGAGCCAGACCTTCGCGATACGCGCCGCGACGTACGTCTTGGCCTGCGGAGGACTGGAAACCACCCGACTGCTCTTGACCGTGCAGCGCCGGCTGCCCTCCCACTTCGGTGGCGCCGACGGACCGCTGGGCCGCTACTACATGGGTCATCTCACGGGAAGCATCGCGAACATCCAGCTCACCGACGCGGCGGACATCCGCGACCTCGATTTCAGCCTCGACGACCACAATGCCTACGTCCGTAGGCGCTTCACGTTCTCCGAGCGCACCCAGCGCGAGAGACACCTGTTGAACACCAGCTTCTACGCCGACAACCCGCCGTTCTACGAGGAAGGGCACCGCAACGCGACGCTCTCGCTGGTCTTCCTCGCCCTCTCCCTGGCCCCGGTGGGCCGGCGGATCCTGGCTGAGGGCATCCGTCTGCGCCACATCGGGCCGCGCCCGCGCAGGTACGCACCTCATCTGCTGAACATCGCGAAGCGGCCGTTTCGCGCCGCGGCCGACGTGATAACGATCCTCCGCAAGCGCTACCTCTCACCGGTTCGAAAACCCGGCTTCCTGCTGCGGAACGCCGGGGGCAGCTACGCGCTGCACTTCCACGCCGAGCAGACGCCCAATCCGGATTCCAGGATCCGGCTCAACGGGACGACGGGCGCCGACGGCCAGCCGGGCCTGGACATCGATTTCAGGTACGCGGTGCAGGACCTCGACTCGGTGCTCGCGGCGCACCAGTACCTGGACGAGCAGTTGCGGGCATCCGGACGCGGTCGGGTGGTCTACCTCGACGCCGAGGACCAGAGGGTGTCCTCGGTGCTCGCTCAGGCAACGGATGGATTCCATCACATCGGCACGACCCGCATGAGCGCCGATCCAGGCGACGGTGTGGTCGACAGCGACTGCAAGGTGCACGGCATGGACGATCTTTTCATCGCATCCAGCAGCGTTTTCAGAACCGCCGGCGAAGCCAACCCGACGTTCCTTGCGGTGTGCCTGGCGGTGAGACTGGCGCGGCACCTCTCCGAGGAGTTGGCTGCGCCGGCTGCCGATGCCCCGCCTCGGCCGGTCGAAGCCGCGTAGCCGTTGCAACCTGACCCCCCTTTCAGGTCACAGCGCCGAAATCTGATTGCAGGGTATGGTCAGCTCGTGAGTTGCTGAGGATATATCAGCTCACTCACGAGATCATCTGCGACACCCGCCACAACGTCACACCCGCGCCATCCGACATTTCCGTCACCCAGTACCCGTTTCACTTCCCGCACGAACCTGTAAACCCGAACTGCAGGGGAATCTCCGTGAATACGTCCTTGACGTGTCGACCGATCCGTCGACCCCGAAAATCTCAACCCCCGAACCCGGCCCGGCGAGCCGGCCCCGGGCAGGCCTGGTCTGCGGCCGGAAGCTTCGGTCACACATGAGCGCGCCCAAGCCGGGTTCTCCGCTGACCGAAGCGATCCCCCGCGGATACCGCGTTCCGTTACGCCTGGTCAGGCCCGCGACGGTCCCGGTCCCTGACGTTCAGGACACGGCCACGGCCGCCGCCGCCAGCGGCCTGTCCGGTGCGGCGTGGGCACGCCAGTACCGCACCAAGCTCCAGCTCACGGACGCCGCGGTGATCGTCGCCGCCGTCACCGCCGCCTTCCTGGCTCGGTTCGCGTTGGGCACCCCGATCGCGAACACGACCCCGATCCCGCTGTCGGCCTGGGCGGTCATCGGACTGGTGATCGGAACCTGGATCGTCACGCTGTCCACCTTCCGTACCAGGGCGCCGCGGGTCGTCGCGGTGGGAGCCACCGAGTACAAGCTCGTCATCAACGCCAGTGCGCTGGCCTTCGGTCTTCTCGCCATCGCCTTCCTGCTGTTGCAGGTCAACACCGCCCGTGCGTACTTCGTCTTCGCCCTGCCACTCGGGGTCGCGGCCCTGGTCCTGGAGCGGTGGCTCTGGCGCAAGTGGCTCATCCACCAACGCAAGTTCGGTCACTACCTCGCCCGGGCCATCGTCGTCGGCGGCCGGGACGACATCGAATACGTCGTGCGGCAGATCAACGACAAGTCGGGCGCCGCCTATCACGTGGTGGGGGCGGCGCTGGAGGACGAGAACACGACCAGCGTCACGTCGGCCGGGCACCGGGTTCCCGTGGTGTCCGATTTCGCTCACGTCGCCGCCGCGGCGCAGTCGTTGGGGGTCGATGCCGTGATCGTGGCCGGGCATCCGAGCCTGGGAAACACCTTCATCCGCAACCTGGGCTGGGACCTCGAGAAGACCTCGGCAGAGCTCGTGCTGTCGAGCCGCTTGACCGACGTCGCCGGTCCCCGCATCCACTTCCGCCCGGTCGAGGGCCTTCCCCTCATCCACGTCGAGATCCCCCAGTACGACGGCGCCAAGCACGTGCTCAAGCGCGCTCTGGACATCACCCTCGGCGCCACCGCGCTCCTGGTGATCAGCCCACTGCTCCTCGTGATCGGGGTCCTGGTCAAGCTGGACAGCCCAGGACCCGTCTTGTTCCGGCAGGAGCGGGTCGGTCGCAACGGCCGCACCTTCCACATGATCAAAATTCGTTCGATGGTGCGAACGGCCGAAGACGATCTGGCCGGGTTGCTCGACAAGAACGAGGGCGCCGGGGTGCTTTTCAAGATCCGCAGCGACCCGCGGATCACCCGGGTGGGCCGGGTCCTGCGCAAGTACTCCCTCGACGAATTGCCGCAGCTCTGGAACATCGTGGTCGGCCAGATGAGCCTCGTCGGGCCGCGCCCACCGTTGCCCGCCGAGGTCGAGAACTACGAGTCGCACATGCACCGGCGTTTGTACATCAAGCCCGGTCTCACCGGCATGTGGCAGGTCAACGGGCGCTCCAACCTCAGCTGGGAGGAAAGCGTTCGCCTCGACCTCTATTACGTCGAGAACTGGTCACTGGCCGGCGACCTGATGATCATCTGGCGAACCGTGAAGATCGTCATCCGCCCCCTGGGGGCCTACTGACATGGCGGCCCCCGGCCACACCGATCCGGTCACCCCCTCGAACGTGGGGGCGCTCCGGATCGCGATGATCGGCACCCGAGGCATCCCGGCCGCGTTCGGTGGATTCGAAACAGCGGTGGAGGAGGTCGGCCGTCGACTGGTCGATCGTGGGCACGCCGTGACGGTCTACTGCCGCTCCCGCAACTCGGCGCCTGGCCACCTCCCCCCGGCCACCGTCTACCTGGGAATGCGTCTCGTGCATCTGCCGGCACTGCGTCTGGGCGCATTCGGACCGCTCAGCCACACCGCTTTCTCGGTGGCACACGCCGCCACCGGGTCGCGCCCGGATGCCGCGTTCGTCTTCAACTCGGCGAACGCACCATTCGTGCCGTTCCTGCGCAGACGCGGCATCCCGACAACCGTGCATGTCGACGGCCTCGAGTGGAAGCGGGACAAGTGGGGCGGGACTGCCCGCCGCTACTACCGCTGGGCCGAGCAACAGGCGGTGCGATGGGCAGACGCCCTCATCGCCGACGCGCCGGGCATCGTCGACTATTACCACGCGGAGTTCGCCATCCCCACGGAGCTCATCGGCTACGGGACACATCTCCTACAGAATTCCCCGGCGACGCGGCTGGCCGAATTGGGCCTGCGGCCCCATGGTTATCACCTCGTTGTGGCCCGCTTCGAGCCCGAGAACCATGTCGACGTGATCATCGACGGCTACCGGCGCAGCAGTGCCACTCTCCCCTTGGTAGTCGTGGGTTCCGCCCCGCATCCAGGCGCATACGCGCGCAAAATCACCGCCCTGGCCCACGACCCGCGGGTGCGATTGCTCGGCAGGCTGTGGGACCAGGACCAGCTCGACCAGCTGTACGCCCACTCGGTCAGCTATCTGCACGGCCATTCCGTCGGGGGAACGAACCCGTCGCTCCTGCGCGCGATGGGAGCCAGGACCGCCGCAATCGCCTGGGATGTCAGGTTCAACCGCGACGTGCTCGGCGTGTATGGAGCGTATTTTCGGGACGCCGGGACTCTCGCGGCCCTGATCGAGGACGCCGAGCTGAATCCCCACCACACCCAGGAGGTCAGTGAGGCTCTGCAGCGTCGCGCCGCCGCCCTGTACAACTGGGGCCACGTCACCGACAGCTACGAAGATCTCGCCCGTCGCCTTGTCTCCGGATACAGCACCCAGGGCAAAAGCCCGGGACGCACCGGTCGCTCTCCCCGAAGAGGACGCACCGGTGCGCGGCCGCCGTCCACCGTGGCGCGAGGCGCTCTGTGACCATGTCGGCGGACCGGAGTTCGGGTGCCGCTGCCCGCTGAGCTGGGGATCGTTGTCGTCAACCACGGCGAACCCGATCTTCTCGAGCTCAATCTGGTCGGAATCGGGCGGCGCGCGCGCACCGGACGGGTCGTCGTCGTCGACAATTTCAGCGGGCTCGCCAACCGCGAAGCGACGACGGTGTTGTGCGCTCGCGAAGGCTGGACGCTGATCGCGCCGGGAATCGACCTCGGCTTCGGAGCCGCGGTCAACGCCGGGGTGCGGCTGCTTCGATCGCACGGCTGTGATCGCCTGTTGATACTGAGCCCCGACGTGCGCATCGACGAACCGGGGATGCTCACGCTGGCCCAGGGCTGCTCAGCAGAACCCCAGCGCATTCTGAGCCCTCGCATCGTCGGCACGGATGGCTCCTTGTGGTTCGGCGGCGGCACTGTGGACATCCGTCGTGGCCGCGCGCTGATGACCGATGATGCGGATAGTTCCGCGCCAGGAGGCTGGCTCAGCGGGGCGTGCCTGATGATCCACGCCTCCCTCTGGGATTGGCTGGACGGATGCGACGAGGGCCATTTCCGCTCGTGGGAGGACGTCGATCTGTCCTGGCGTTGCGTGGCCGCCGGCGGCTGCCTCGCGGTGCACAGCGACGTCACCGCGGTGCGGAGCACCCGTTCGTTCCCGGTCGCCGGAGTGGTGTCGCCGCTGGACGTCTACTCCGCCTGCCGCAGCCGGCTGACATTCGCCGCACGTCACCTCGGCCGGCGTCACATCGTGCAGTGGCTCCTAGCCAGCCCGGGGTACGCCGTCAGCGTGCTGCGCAACGGGAGGCACCGCTCCCGGACGGGTCGGCCGGGCGCGCTACTGGTCGCCGCCGTGCGTGGCACCGCCGCCGGTGCCGGGACGGCGCTCCGGACTATCGGCGCTGACACGCACGGTACCAGCGGTCACCGTGTGCACGCAGAACAGACGGCCGCCGGGTGATGCCGATCTTGACCCCGCAGGCTAGTTCGCGAAGCGGTCGGTGGCGTCGAGCAAAGCGGCGCGGATGCCGGGCTCCTCGAAGGAATGGCCGGCATCCGGGATCATCTGGAAGTCGGCCTCCGGCCAGGCCTGATGCAACGCCCAGGCGGTGAACGCCGGCGTGCACATGTCGTAGCGGCCCTGCACGATGACTCCGGGAATGTCCTTGAGCTTGGCGGCGTCACGGAGCAGCTGCTCGGGTTCGAACCAGCCCTTGTTCATGAAGTAGTGGTTCTCGATGCGGGCAAACGCCACGGCGAAGGCCGGCTCGGTGAACCGCTCGATGGTCTCCGGCTGTTGCAGCAGGGTGATGGTGGAGGACTCCCAAGTGGACCAGGCCACACCGGCGCGTTCACGGGTTGACTGATCGGGGTCGTGCAGCAGGCGGCTGTACGCCTCGATGAGCCGTCCCCGTTCGTCGACGGGCACCGGCGCGATGAAACCCTCCCACAGATCGGGGTAAATGGCCGCGGCTCCCCCCTCGTAGAACCAGTCCAGCTCGATCGGGCGCAGGGTGAAGATGCCGCGCAGAACGAGTTCGGTGACCTTCTCTGGGTGTGTTTCAGCGTAGGCGAGCCCCAGGGAACTGCCCCAGGAACCGCCGCAGACCAACCACCGGTCGATGTCGAGGTGCTCGCGGAGACGCTCGATGTCGGCGACCAGGTGCCAGGTTGTGTTGGCTGTCAGGTCGGCATCCGGCGCACTGGCATGCGGGGTGCTGCGGCCGCAGCCGCGCTGGTCGAACAGCACGATGCGGTACTTCTCAGGGTCGAACACCCGCCGCTGGGTGGCGCTGGACGCGCCGCCCGGCCCGCCGTGCAAGTAGACGGCCGGCTTGCCGTTCGGGTTTCCGGACACCTCGTAATACAGGGTGTGGCCGTCGCCGACCTCGAGCATGCCGGTGTCGTACGGTTCGATCTCGGGGTAGAACTCTCTCATATGTCGAGCCTACGGCCCGGGCCGGGGGCTCGCGGCGCACCCCGCGCCGGGGTGCGCCGCAGGAAACCGTCGTACCTCAGGCGTCCCGACGCTTGAGCAGCACCGCGGCGCCGACCAGCGAGACGGCCACCCAGCCGAGCACGATGAGGACATTCTGCCAGGTCTCAAAAGTGGCACTGGTGAAGCCGTTGAGCCCGAAGATGGCCAGGCCGGCGTTGGAGATCAGGTACGGGAGCAGGTCCGCCAACCACTGGGCAGGGATCATCGACAACACAATCGGCAGCAGCAGCAGGATGCCGAGGGCTGCGGAAATGCCGCCGGCGCTGCTGCGTAACATGGCGCCGACGCCCAGGGCGAAGACGGCGACCAGCGCGAGGTACAGCGCACCGCCGAGCAACGGGAGCAACAGGTCGGGGTCGGTCGGGCTGGCCGTGATTTCCTTGCCGGCCAGGATCGGGGCGGCCACGAGATAGGACCCGAGGGTGCTGATCAGGCCGACCACGAAGGTACAGACGAAGAGCACAACGGCCTTGGCCGCCAACATCGGCAGCCGCCGAGGAACGGCGGTGATGCTGGACCGGATCATGCCCGTGCTGTACTCGCCGCTGATCGCGAGCACGCCGAGGACCGCCACGACGAGCTGGCCGAAGAAGACGCCGAAGGTGGCGGCCTGGGCGAGCATGCTCGTCTGCACGGCCGCGGGCAGAGAACCGCCCTCGGTGGGCAACGCGGCCGACATGAGTGCAGCCATGCCGAGGGAGATGACGATGACGGTGGCGTACGACCAGATGGTGGAGCGCACCGTGCGGAGCTTGATCCACTCCGAGCGCAGTTCACCACCGAAACTGAGGCCGGGTCCGGAAGGGACGAAGGCACGGACGGGGGCCGGGGCGATCGTGGTCATCGGACACTCTCCGTAAGGTCTGCAGCCGAGTGTTCGGCGGCGGGGTCATCGGAGGTGCCGCCGGTGCGGTACTCCACGTCGTTCTGGGTGAGGGACATGTAGGCCTCCTCGAGCGACGCGCTGATCGGCGTCAGCTCGTGCAGGGCAATGCCGGCACGGGCGGCCTGGTTGCCGATGTCGGCGGTGGTGATGCCGACGATCTCGAGCAGGTCTGCCTCGGTGCGGGTGACGGTGATGTCGGCGCTCTGGAACAGGGCGGCGAGCTCCGGCGCGTACGGGGTGCGTACCCGCACGACCTTGCGCGTGGCGGCGCCGATCAGTTCGGCCACCGGGGCATCCGCGATGACCTTGCCGCGGCCGAGCACGATGAGGTGGTCCGCGGTGACGGCCATCTCGCTCATCAGGTGGGAGGAGAGCAGGACTGTGCGGCCCTCGGCGGCGAGGTGGCGCACCAGATGGCGCACCCACTGCACGCCCTCGGGGTCGAGCCCGTTGACGGGTTCATCGAGGATCAGCGTGGCCGGGTCGCCGAGCAGCGCCGCGGCGATGCCGAGACGCTGGCCCATGCCGAGCGAGAAACCGCCGACGCGCTTGCGGGCGACGGAGTCGAGTCCGGTGAGTTCGATGACCTGCTTGACCCGGCTGGCCGGAATGGAGTGTGTCGCAGCCATGGCGAGCAGGTGGTTGTAGGCGCTGCGGCCGGTGTGGATGGCCTTGGCGTCAAGCAGCACCCCCACTTCACGCAGGGGCGCCTTGTGCTCGCGGTATTGCTTGCCGTTGACGGTGACCGAGCCGTGGCTGGGCCGGTCCAGGCCCACGATCATACGCATGGTGGTGGACTTGCCGGCCCCGTTCGGGCCCAGGAACCCCGTCACCCGGCCGGGCTGCACCGTGAAGTCGACGGCGTCGACCGCGGTCTTGCTTCCGTAGCGTTTGGTCAGGGACTGTGCCTGAATCATCCGGTTCCTCTTCCCGTCGGCGGGGACGGAACGCATGCCGCGTCGACCCCACAGACGAGAGTATGACGCCGGACCGGGCGCCCGCATCCGTCGAGCGGATGGTTACGGGGCGCCGCCCCTCATCCTCTGGCCGGACCGGACCGGACCGGGCAGGGCCGGCGGGTCAGGGGCGGCGGACCGGTTTTTCGGGGACGGGGGCGGTGCCGGCGGCCCGCTGTGCGCGGTAGTAGGCGCGGGCCTCGACCTGGCGTTCGCGTTCGGCCCCGGTGGCGATCGGTGCCCGCAGGTGTTCGGGGGCGTAACCGAACGCGTCGACGAGGTCGAGAGCGTGCGGCCGCAGCCTGGAGATGATGCGGTCGATGTACGCCGTGACCGCCAACGCCCGTTTGCCGGAGAGCCGTCCGTTGATGAGGTACCAGGCCGCATGCTCCTCGATCAGGCGCAGGCCGAACAGGTCGCGCAGCCAGGTGAGCACCTGCCGGGTGCCCGCGTGGGTGGTCGTCTCGACAGCGCGGGTGAACGCCTCCCACTGGAGAAGCTCCGCGTGGGCGCGGGCCGCCTCGATCAGCTCGTTCTGGTGGGAATTGAAGAGAGCGGCCGCCTCCTTCTTGGGCAGCTTGCTGGCGTTCCGCAACGACTGGGCGATGGCGGCGATCATGGTCTCGACCCTGTCGGTGAGCAGGGCTCGTTGGGTTCCGGTCTCCCGCAGCGCTCCGACGCTGCGCGCCGTGGAGCCGAAGTCGGCGACGGACTGGCCGAGTGTGCGCAGGCCGGTGCCATGGTAGGCGCGCCCCGCGGTCTGTTGCACCACGTACCTGGCCATCGCTCCGGCATCCGCGCCGGCGAACTTGCGGTTGTAGTCGGTGAGCAGACGCTTGGCCACCAGCTGCAGCAAAACGTTGTTGTCGCCTTCGAAGGTGGCGTAGACATCGAGGTCGGCGCGCAGCCCGACGAAGCGGTTCTCGGCGAGGAAACCGGCGCCGCCGCAGGCCTCCCTGGACTCCTGCAGAGTGTCCAGGGCGTTCCAGGTGGACAGCGGCTTGAGGGCCGCTGCGAGGGTTTCCAGGTCCTGCCTGTCGATATCCGTCGCCGCGGCGCCGCTGAACACCTGGTCGAACTTGACCAGGAACTCGTCGTGCGCGAAGGTCTGCGCGTAGGCGGTGGCCAAGCGCGGGATGAGGCGGCGCTGGTGGCGCTGGTAGTCGAGGATGACCTCTTCATCGGTCTCGCTGCCGGCGGTGAACTGGCGGCGTTCGCTGCCGTAGCGGATGGCGATGGTGAGCGCCAGGGCGGAGGCCTGGGTGGCGGCGCCGTCGAGGGACACCCGGCCCTGCACGAGGGTGCCGAGCATGGTGAAGAAGCGCCGGCCGGGGCTGCCGATCGGGCTGGAGTAGCTGCCGTCGACGGCGACATCGCCGTACCGGTTGAGCAGGTTGGTGCGCGGGATGCGCACCTGGTCGAAGTGCAGCCGGCCGTTGTCGATACCGTTCAGGCCGCCCTTGAGGCCATCGTCCTCGCCGCCGATGCCGGGCAGGAACGCCCCGGTGGAGTCGCGGAGCGGCACGTAGAAGGCGTGCACGCCGTGGTTGACGCCCAGGCTGATCAGTTGCGCGAAGACCACGGCGGCGGTGCCGTCGATGGCGGCGTTGCCGAGGTAGTCCTTCCAGGCCGCCCGGAACGGGGTGTGCACAACGAACTCGCCGGTGGCCACGTCGAAGGTGGCGGTGGTGCCGATGGCGGCGACATCCGACCCGTGGCCGGTCTCGGTCATCGCGAAGACGCCGGGCACTGCGAGGGACATGATGTCGGGCAGCCAGGTTTCGTGATGCACGGTGGTTCCCAGGTGTAGCACCGCGGCGCCGAACAGCCCCCACTGCACACCGGCCTTGATCTGCAGGCTCGGGTCGGCCGTGACGAGCTCCTCGAATCCGGCGATGTTGCCGCCGTGGTCATCCGAACCGCCGAGCGAACTCGGGAAGGCCCGGTGCACGTGGCCGTTGTCGGCGAGGATCTTGAGCTGACCGAGCACCCGCAGGCGGTGGTCCGCCATGGACTGCCCCTCGATGCGCTGCAGGTCAGGGCGGGCGGTGAGCTCGCGGGCCTTCAGCCGCACATCGGCCCAGGTGCCGAGCAGGGTTCGCGACAGGGCGGGCAGGTCGATGCGCGGGGCGAGCGGGTCGCCGGCGACCCGGACGGGCCCGGTGTCGGTGCGGATGTCGGTGCCGACCGCGTCGGGCCGGGCGGGAGTGGGGCGCTGGGCAGTGTCAACCATCATTGGTCCTAACGTCGGCGCGGAAGTCGAGTGTTCGACCACGTTAGATCGGGGTCGCCGAGTGCGGAAATAGTGCGTGACGGGGCTACAAAGAAGGGCGCGGCGCGGCGCACTCAGACTGTAGCTCTTCTACAACAAGGGGGCGACTCAACCTACCAAGGCCCACAAAAGGGGCGGCGGATGAGCTCCGCCACCCCCGTCGATCCGGGTGGGTCAAGCGTTCGCTGCGACGACCTCGAGCAGGGCCTCGCCGTAAGACTCGAGCTTCTTCGCACCGACGCCGGTGATGCCGTCGAGGTCCGCCAGCGTGCGCGGTTTCGCCGCCGCGACGGCCACCAGGGTGGCATCGCCGAAAACCACGTAGGCGGGAACGCCCTGCTGGCGTGAGGTGGTGCTGCGCCAGGCACGCAGGGCCTGGAACAGCGCCTCCTGCTCGGTGCTGAGCTCGGCGAGGCCGGCCTTGGCGGTGGCGGCGCGGGCAGCGGGGGTGCGCTTCACGGGCTTGTCGGGTTCGCTGCGCAGCTGCACGGGGCGGTTGCCGGCGAGCACCTCTGCGGCGGCCTCGGTGAGGATCAGGGTGCCGTATTCGCCGGAGGTGGCGATGAACCCCTGCGCGAGCAGCTGCCGCACGACTCCCCGCCACTGCTGGTCGGTGAGGTCGGCGCCGATGCCCCAGGTGGCCAGCTGGTCGTGGTTGTGCTGGGTGGTGCGCGGGGTGGTCTTGCCGCGCAGGATGTCGATGAGCTGGCCGGCGCCGAAGCGCTGGTTGCGTTCGCGCAGCAGGCGCACGATCGTGGAGAGCAGTTTCTGGGCGGGAACGGTGCCGTCCCAGGCCTCCGGCGGCGTGAGGCAGGTGTCGCAGTTGCCGCACGGTTCACTGGCCTGGCCGAAGTAGCGCAGCAGGTTGACCCGCCGGCAGTGCACGGTCTCGCAGAGCGCGAGCATGGCGTCCAGGTGCGCGCTCATCTTGCGGCGGTGCGAGAGGTCCCCCGGCGACTCGTCGATCATGCGGCGCTGCTGCACGACGTCCTGCAGGCCGTAGGCGAGCCAGCCGGTGGATGGCAGGCCGTCGCGGCCGGCCCGGCCGGTTTCCTGGTAGTAGCCCTCGACGGACTTGGGCAGGTCGATGTGCGCGACGAAGCGCACATCCGGTTTGTCGATGCCCATGCCGAACGCGATGGTCGCCACGATGATGACGCCCTCTTCGCGGAGGAACCTGGACTGGGTGCGGGCGCGCAGGCCCTGGTCGAGGCCGGCATGGTACGGATAGGCGTTCAGGCCGTTGGCGCGCAGGAACTCGGCGGTCTGCTCGACGGTCTTGCGGCTGAGCGCGTAGACGATGCCGGCGTCGGTGGGGTGCTCGGTCTTGATGAAGTTGAGCAGCTGCTTGCGCGGCTCGTTCTTGCCGACGATGCGGTACTGGATATTGGGCCGGTCGAAGCTGGCGACGAAGTGCTGCGCCTCGCCCATCTGCAGGCGCTCGGTGAGCTCCTTGTGGGTGGCGTCGGTGGCCGTGGCGGTGAGCGCGATGCGGGGCACATCGGGCCAGCGGTCGGCGAGCTCGGAAAGCGCGAGATAGTCCGGGCGGAAGTCGTGGCCCCACTGGGAGACACAGTGCGCCTCGTCGATGGCGAACAGGGCGATGGTGCCGCGATCGAGGAACCGCTTGGTGGCCTCGTTGCTCAATCGCTCGGGGGCGACGTAGAGCAGGTCGAGGTTGCCGGCGAGGTAGTCACGTTCGACCTGGTTGCGGGCGGCGGAGTCCTGGCTGGAGTTGAGGAACGCGGCGCGCACGCCGACGAGGGTGAGCGCATCCACCTGGTCTTGCATGAGTGCGATCAGCGGGGAGATGACGATGCCGGTGCCCTCGCGCACGAGCGACGGGATCTGGTAGCAGAGGCTTTTGCCGCCACCGGTGGGCATCAGCACGACGGCGTCGCCGCCACCGATGAGCTGGTCGATGATCTGGGCCTGCTCACCACGGAACGAGTCGTAGCCGAAAACCGTGTGCAGCGCCTCGGCGGCGGTGCCGAACTTGGCGGTGGCCCGCTTGGGCGGCGGCGGGGCGAGCAGCGTTGCGCCGCCGGCGGGCGGGCCGAAATCGACGGGACCGGAGCCGGCCGGGCCGGCGGCGGCCGACGCGGGCGTGGCGAAGCCACCCTGACCGTAGGGGTCTGGGGGCGGTGGGGCATCGAAGTCGTCCGGCGGCTCGAACTCGTCAGGATCCCACGGTATCTCGGCGTTCCAACTCACCCGCCAACTCTACCCGCGCCCACCGACGCCACCGGCCGGGGCGGCGGCATTGTGGATGGAGGCCACGGCCCGCCCGCAGCTCTCGCGAAAGCGGTGGTGTGGTTGCTTCGGAGCACCCGAGGTGACCGTTCCACCGCTCTCGCGAAATTGCCTGACCTACTGCGGGATGGGGTGATGGCTATTTCGGGGTGGGACGGCGCAGCAGCAGGAGCGTCACACCGATCGCGGCGAGGATTGCCACGAGCGCTCCGCCGATCCAGAGCAGGTCGGTGACGTCGACCGCCGAGCCGGACTCCGCGGCGTCGTCGCCGGCCGCTTCGGTGTCGGCCGGTCCGGTCTGGCCTGAACCAGCGGTGGCGCACTCGGGCGCGGTCGCGGAACCCTCGTTCAGCACCTGGGCCGCGTTGGGCTGCCAGGTGAAGGTGAAGGTGTCCGAGATCGGATGCCCATCGGTCGACACGACCTGCCAGGTCACCGTGTACTCCCCCGGCTGGCCGAGCTGCACCGCGGTTTCGAGGGTGGGCCCGGCGATCGTCGAACAGCCGTCGCCGTAGTATCTCGGCGCGTCGGCCGGGCCGGTGACCTGGATGACACTGCCCTCGCCCTGGCCCGAGAGGTCGAGCAGGTTGTCGTTGGTGGTGATCGATACGGTCCCGGGCTGCTCGGTGACGATCGAACCCGCCGCCGGTGTCGAGCCGACCAGGTAGTTGTGCGCAAACGCCGGGGCGGCCGTGGCGCCGAGACTGGCGACGGCCAGCACGGCCCCGGCCAGCGCCGACCGCTTCAGCATGCGGGCGTGCCGGCGGCTGTTTCGGATGGGTGCCATGGGGAGCTCTATGCGGCGTTCTTGCGGCGGGCGGCGACGGCGACCACGAGGCCGACGGCGCCGACGATGAGACCGCCGATGCCGAGCAACCGGGCCAGCACATCGTCGGTGGCGATCGGCTCGGTCGCGGGGGCGCCATCCGCTGCGGCAGCGGCATTGTGACCGTGGCCGGACTCTGCGCCGGCCTCGGTGACGGTGAGCGACGGGGCCGGGTGGGCCGGTTCGGCCTCGCCCTCGACGACCGTCTCTGACCAGTCGGTCTCCCCGACCTCGCAAGACTGAAGCACGGGGAACGCCAGCGTGTCGCCGACGGCGGCGTCCTCGGGGATCTGCAGGCTGAGTACGAAGGTGGTGCGGAGGCCGTCGGCGAGCGGGGTGAGAGCCGTGTAGGTGACCTGGCCGTCGGTGAGCGGCGTGATGTCCCAGCCCGGGTTGATGGTGGGGGTGACGCTGGTGATGGTGTCGGGGATGTCGATGGTGATGCCGGTGGTGGCCGACCCGTCGCAGCCGTGGCCGAGCGAGAAGGTGAGCAGGCTGTAGGAGCCGGCGGCGGTCGACGACGGTTCGACATCGACGTGGGCGCTGGCGGCCAGCGGCGCTGACAGGGCGAGCAGGCCGGCTCCGAGAAGGGCGGTGGCGGAGAAGACGGGCGTGGAGAGCTTCATGATGGGTCCTTGGGTTGGTGGCCGGTCGACACGCGAGTGGTCGAATCGTGGCCGCGGCCCGCGCGGGGCCGACAGGCATGGCGGGGCTCGGTACGAAAATTCGACGGGGCGGCCGACGGATGGGTCGACATATATATAAGAGGTGCGAAGACTGAAGGTGGCCGAGCGTGACGCTCAGGCGAACAGGTGCACCGGCGGCCCACGATGCCGCATCGGACTCAGCAGGACGAGAAGGTCGCGGGGCGGCAGAGCGGCCGAGGACGCCGAGATCGTCTGGGGGATGTTCGGGATCGGGGTGAGCACGAGGAACCGCACGAGGGCCTTCAGGGCCACCGTCGCGGTGCTGAACAGACCCCAGAAGGCCCGCTCGCCGAAGCGGAGCGCCAGGACGGTCACCACGGCGGCGAGGACGTGGGCCCCGGTCATCATCATCCCGTGATCGGCGCCGGACATGGTGCCGGCCTGCATCGATGATGGCACCAGCACGGCGACGCTGCCCGCGCTGTGGGCGTGCGCGGTTGCCGCATCCGTGGTCACCAGGGCGCCGCCCGCGCTGCCGAAGGAGAACAGCCCGTGGAAGACGAGTTGACTCAGCAGCACCGCCGCGGTGAGTCGCCAGGTGGACAGGGTGCGGCCGGACAGGGCGATGGAGACGATCCCGGCGAAAGCCAGGGACACGACCACGGCCAACAGGCCGGGCACGGCTCCGCCACCCACGGTGTGCGACAACGCGGCAACAAACGTGGAGACGGCCGCGACGATCCACCCACGGGCGAAGCGCGCCCAGCGTGTGGTCATGATTCTCCCTTTGTCACGGTTCCTCGAATCTATCAGGACCGCGCCGTTCAGCTGCCTCTCGGAGAACACGCGGCTCCGGTCGGGCAGAATGGGAACAGTGCTGGCACCAGACAGGCACCCGGCATTTTCCCTCGGCACGTCGATCGCGGTGGCCGCCCTGCTCCTGTCGGGTTGCGCCGCCAACGAATCCGGTGACGAGACGAGCACTCTGGCCGGCACGCTGGACGGTGCCGGGTCGAGCGCGCCGGGGTCCGCCGCCAACGACCTGCCCGTCTACGTGTCACCGTTGGTGTTGGTCTACAACGTCGATGGCGTGGACACCCTGCGCCTGGATCCGTCGGCGATCGCGAACATTTTCTCCGGTGCGATCACGCGGTGGAACGACCCCGCCCTCGTCGACCTGAACCCCGACGCCACCCTGCCCGCCGAACAGATCTCCGCGGTGCATCGCTCGGACGATTCGGGCACGACGAAGTGAGGGCGCCCAAGGCAACTCCGGCGTCGTGAGCGCCGTCGCCAACGGCAACAACACCATCGGCTACGCGGATGCGTCCAGGGTCGGTGACCCCTCTGTCGCGGCGTTGCAGGTGGGCGACGAGTTCGTCGATTACTCCACCGAGGCCGCTGCGGCCGTCATCGACGCCACGCCCCTGGTGGAGCGGGACAACCCCAACGACCTGGTGGTGGATGTCGACCGCACCTCCACGGCCCCCGGCGTGTACCCGCTGGTGCTCGTGAGCTACCTGATCGCCTGCGAAGACTATCCCGACGCCGACCAGGCCGAGCTCGTCGCGGCCTACCTGGCTTACGTGACCAGCCCGGAGGGTCAGGCCGCCGCCGCAGAGAGCGCGGGTTCGGCGCCGCTGTCCGCTGACTTTTCTGACCGGGTGCTCGAGGCCGTCGCAAGCATCCGCTGAGCCGCGCATCCGCCCCCGCTGACCAGGCCGGGCGGATATCTGTGGAGCACCGCGCGGATGCCCCACAGACATCCTGTGCTCGCGCGCGCTGTCACAAACCCGAATTGTGAGGGAGCACGCGAACGACAAAACCGTACCGCATCCCCGATCGTGCGCGACGGATTCGCGCGCCGGTTAACCGCCGGCAGGGCACCCGCCGAAACGGATGCCCTGCCGGTTGTGCGCTGGTGTTACAGGTTCGCCAGAGCGGTGATCGAGGCGTCGCCCGGCGTGGCCGAGGTGAAGCTGGAGTCGATCTCGGCCCGGTCGAGCAGGTCTTCCATGCGACGACGACGCTGCTTGGGGATCAGCGTGACGACGGTACCGGACTTGCCGGCGCGGCCGGTGCGGCCGGCGCGGTGCAGGTAGGTCTTGTACTCGTCGGGCATGTCGGCCTGGATGACCAGGTCGATGTCGTCGACGTGGATGCCGCGGGCGGCGACGTCCGTGGCGACGAGAACATTGACGCGACCGCTGGTGAGCATCTGCAGGTTGCGGGTACGGCGGGCCTGGTTGAGGTCGCCGTGCAGGCTGGTGGCCTTGACGCCGGCGTCCTCGAGCTGGTCGGCGAGCTGCTCGGCGTAGGCGCGGGTGCGGCTGAAGATGAGCGTCTTGCCCTGGCGGTCGACAAGCTGGCCGATGATGGAGGCCTTGTCGCGGTGCTCGATGAGGAGGACCTTGTGGTCGATCGTGCTGGAGGCCTGGTCTTCTCCGGCGACCTCGTGCACGGCCGGGTTGGTCAGGAATTCCTTGACCAGCGAGGCGACGCCCTTGTCGAGGGTGGCCGAGAACAGCAGACGCTGGCCGCCCTTCTTGGTGAGGCGCAGGATGCGCTGAACCGGCTCGAGGAAGCCCAGGTCGCACATGTAGTCGGCCTCGTCGAGGACTGTGATGACGACCTCGGACAGGTCGAGACGACCCTGCTCGACGAGGTCCTCGATGCGGCCGGCGGTGCCGATGATGATGTCCACGCCGCGCTGGAGGGCGCTGACCTGGCGGTACTGCGGAACGCCGCCGTAGATCTGGGTGGTGAAGAGGCCGACGCTGCGCGCGATGGGCTGCACGGTGCGGTCGATCTGCAGGGCCAGCTCGCGGGTGGGGGCCAGGATCAGCGCGCGGGGCTTGCGGGCCATCTTGCGGTCCTTGGCGCCGTTGTTCTCCATGAGCTTCTCGATCATGGGAGCGGCGAACGCGATGGTCTTGCCGGAGCCGGTCTTGCCGCGGCCGAGCACGTCACGGCCGGCGAGCACATCGGGGATGGTCGCGGCCTGGATCGGGAACGGGGACGGAGCGCCGAGGAGAGCGAGCTCGCGCACGATGTTGCCACCGAGCCCGAGGTCGCCGAACGTCACGCCGACAACATCTTCTGCGGTCGTGGCGATGGCCTCGAGGCGCTCGAGCACCACGTCGTCGCCGGCGGCGAACTTGGGCTTGGAGTCGCGGTCGGGGTAGAAGTTGCTGGAGTGGCCGCCGTCGTTGGAACGGTCGTTGCGGGCCGCGCGGTCATTGCCGTACGCGGGACGTTCGCCACGGGCCGGACGGTCGTTGCTGTACGACGGGCGGTCGGTGCGGGCGGGGCGATCGCCGTAGGACGGACGCTCCGTGCGGGCCGGACGGTCGCTGTTGTAGGACGGACGCTCGGTGCGGGCCGGACGGTCGCTGTTGCGGTCGTTGTAGGCGGGGCGATCGGTGCGCGGGGCACGGTCACCGTACGACGGGCGGTCGTTGTTGTACGACGGACGGTCAGTGCGCGGGGCACGGTCACCGTAGGACGGGCGCTCTGTGCGAGCCGGACGGTCGCTGTTGCGGTCGTTATAGGCGGGGCGATCGGTGCGCGGGGCACGGTCACCGTACGACGGGCGGTCGTTGTTGTACGACGGACGGTCAGTGCGCGGGGCACGGTCACCGTAGGACGGACGCTCTGTGCGAGCCGGACGGTCGTTGTTGTACGACGGGCGATCGGTGCGCGGGGCACGGTCGCCGTACGACGGACGGTCGTTGTTGTACGACGGGCGGTCGGTGCGCGGGGCACGGTCGCCGTAGGAGGGACGGTCGCCGCGAGCGGGACGGTCGTTGTTGTACGAGGGACGGTCGCCGCGAGCGGGACGGTCGTTGTTGTACGAGGGACGGTCGGTGCGCGGGGCACGGTCGTTGGAGGCCGGACGCTCGGTGCGGGCACCGTAGGCGGGACGGTCACCGTAGGCGGGACGGTCGGAGGAGGAGCGCTCACCGGAACGCGCTGCGCGCTCGTCGGCGTTCCAGCGCTGCTTCTTGGGAGCGCCATCGTCTGCGCGGTAGCCGCGGTGTCCGGGGCTCTTGCTGCCGCCCTTGGGTGCGCCCTTGGGGCCGCCCTTGGAGTGGCTCGGGTCGAAGTTCTTGGCTGCGCGGCCGACGGCCGGCTTCTTGCTAGAAGGCATAGAAGTATTTCTGGGTTGTGTTGAGTACATGGCAGTAGTGCGTCGCACGGCGACGCAACCTGAGAACCCGGGCAGTCTATGGCCGGGGCCGTTCACATACAGTGATTTTTCACCAGCGGATTACTGGGAAACCGGCCCATCCTGACTTACAAACCCATCCGCGCACACAATGAAACACGCGGTGTCAAGAGCCGACTTGTCCACGTTACCTTATCGAGTCCCAAAAGTCACGGTTGCTAGCCGGCCGGCTTTGGGTGCGCGATGCCGTCGAGCCACTGTGCGAAGGACTGGGCACCTCGTTCGGTGTTGGGGGCCGGCAACAGGGTGCCGTCTCGCATCGCGGTGCCCATTCGGCCTGGGAGCTTGAATTGAACGATGCGGGCGTGAGTGCGCGTGACTCGGGCGTAGTCGCGCACCATGTCGACAAGGCGTTCCTCCCGTGGGCCGCCGAGATCGGGCACCTGCCCGCGCGGCGGGCCCACCACAAGCTCGACGAGCCGCTGGGCAACCTCCCGCGCCGCGACGGGCTGGGTCCGCATGACGGGCACCAGGGTGAGGATGCCGCGCGAGCCTCGCCCGAGGGTCTGGGCCGCGAACTCGTGGAACTGCGTGGCCCTGAGCATGGTCCACGGCACGGCGCCGCGTTTCACCACCTCCTCCTGGACGACCTTGCCCGCGTAGTACCCGGCGGAGACCGTGTCGGCATTCACGATCGAGAGGGTGACGTGGTGCCGCACCCCGGCGGCGGCCTCTGCCCTGAGCAGAGTGGCCGTGGCCGTGCCGAAGAAGCGGGTGGACGCTTTAGCGGACAGCGTGGAGGTATTGACCACATCGATGACCCCGTCAACACCGTCGAGCACCGAGGAGAGCCTGTCTCCGGTCACGAGGTCGATTCCGGTCGACCGGGCGAGGACGACAGGCTGGTGCCCAAGACGGCTGACCAGGTCGGTGACGTGACGCCCGACGGTGCCGGTTCCTCCCGCTATCGCGATCTTCACGACGCCTCCTTTTCGAGCTCTCCCCGCGGGGACAGGCCCAGGTGATGCCGCGATTCTATGCCGATGGCGCCGAAACCTCTGGGCCCGCGGGGCCAGCCGCGATTGGGCGGGAAGCCGGGAATCGTGCAGACTCGTTCGATGCGCACTCCCGATCTCTCCCCACGTGCCGCCGGTGGCCTGGTGAAGACCGCCGTGGCACATCCCCGCCTGCTGCAGGCCGTGAAGACGGCCGTTGCGGTGGCGATCGCCTGGAAGCTCGCCCCCCTGATGCCCGGCGTCGCCAACGATTACCCCTACTACGCGCCGCTCGGTGTCATCGTGGCCAGCTTTCCGACCCTGATGGGGTCGATCAAGAACGCTATGCAGACCCTTGCCGGGCTGGTGATCGGCATTGCTCTGGCGGCCGCGGTGATCATCTTCAGCGAACCCAGCGTGCTGACGGTGTCGCTCGTGGTGGGGATCGGCATGCTGTTCGGCGGCATCCGCCAGCTGGGCGCCGGACGGGAGTACGTGCCGATCGCGGGTCTGTTCGTGCTGATCGTCGGCGGTCCGAACGCCGACGGCTATTCGATCGGATACGTCTCGCAGATGACCCTGGGCATCGTTGTCGGGCTGGCGGTGAACCTCCTCGTCGCACCCCCGCTGCGGGTGACTGCCGCGGTGAAGGAATTGTCCAGGTTGCGGCGTGCGCTCGGATTGCACCTGGGTTCGGTTGCCGACGCCCTCGAGGCGAGCTGGCCGCCCGAGGAGGGCGAATGGTCCAAGCAGGGCGCCACGTTGGCGAGCACCAGCACCGCCGTGCGTCGCGCGTTGGCGGAGGCCGACGAGAGCCGCCGGATCAACCCACGGGCGCGCATCCGGCCGCACGATCTCAGCACCGACTATGACGACCTGGCGGCGCTCGAGAACGCGACCTTCTATGTGCGCGACCTCACCGACGTGCTCGCTGGGGCGGCCTGGGGTACACCGGTGCCCGTGGAGCTGCCGGCCGCGCTGCGACCGGCGCTGAGTGCGGCGGTGCGGGCGACGGCCGCCCTGGTCAATGAATGGGACACCGGGGAACCGAGTCTCGACGCCCTGCGGGCGGCCGAGGATGCCGCAGCCGCCATGACCGAGGCGATCCATGAGCACCGTGAACTGGGTGCGGAAGCCATCGTCGCGGCCAGCGCGGCGGCCCTCGACGTCACCCGGATGCTCGCCGCTCTGAGCCCGGGGATTACCCGCGACGTCCCCGCGAAGGCCTGACGCCCCGCTGAGGCCGCCGTCGGGCCGCTCTGCGACGCGCCCGGCCGGCGTTTTGACGCCCGCCGATTAGCGAGCCGGGCCCGACCGATCTATTCTCGAAAGCACCCGCACCCAGCACATTTCAGGAGCATCCGTGAGTAACGGTCGCCGCATCATCGGACTCGGCTCCCGACGCTTTCTCGTTCTCTTCGTCGCCTATGCCGGCGGCATGGCCGTCGTGGCCACCGCCTTGCTCGGCGGCCTGCATTGGAACCTGCGCCCGGTGGCGCCCGCACAGGCCGGCGGAACCGCGAGCGAGGTCGACACCACGGCGATCGTGGGCATCCGCACCTTCACCGCGCCCGGGGACGCCGTGATCGATGAGGACGTCGTCTACGCCACCCAGCCGGACGGCACCCAGCTCACCCTCGACGTCTGCTCGCCGCCAGAAGCGGATGCCGGGTCAACCGCTGACGTGGACAGCGGCACCGGGGACGCGGCGGCCGGCCAAACGGCCGCACCCGATCCGTCCGCTGAGCCCGAGTCGACGGCGGCTCCCGCCGACGACGCATCCGCGGATCCGGCCACCGCTGGCGCGATGGAACCGGGCACGGATACCGAGACGCCCTCTCAAGCCACCCTCCGGCCGGCGGTGCTCTCCATCCACGGCGGCAGCTGGGCTCGCGGCGACAAAGGCAACAGCGATTGGCGCAATGTCTGCGAATGGCTCGCCTCCGAGGGGTTCGTGGCGTACTCGGTGAACTACAGGCTGGTGCCGGCGGTGAGTTTTCCGGCTGCCATTGAAGACCTGGGCCGCGCCGTCGAGTGGATGCGCGCAAATGCCGAGCACTACGGCATCGACCCCGACCGAATCGGTGCCTTCGGCGGTTCGGCGGGCGGCAACCTGGCCTCGCTGCTCGGTGCCCGCGGCAGTGGATCGCTTACCGATGGCAGCCGGGTCGCGGCTGTTGCCGAGCTCTCCGGGCCCGTCGACCTGAGCTACGACGGCATCGTGGTGGCCGGCGGCTCCTCTGGGCTTGAGCAGATCGTGCTCGACTACCTGGACTGCGAATCGCTGCTGGACTGTCGGGCGGCCCGGGACGCGTCGGCCGTCAGGTCGCTGGATCGCACCGACCCGCCCGTCTTCGTCGGGTCGTCCACTGACGAGTTCATTCCGCTGAGCCAGTCCACCGGCTTCGCCGCGGAGCTCAACGCCCTCGGCATCGTCAACCAGCTCGTCACCGTGCCGGGCAGCCTGCACTCCATCGGCATCCTCGATGCGGCGATGCGCGGTGCGGTGTCGGCCTTTCTGCACGAGCACCTCGACACGGACTGAGCCAGGCGCACGGCCTGAAAAGAGTTATCCACAACCCGCCGGCACTCCGCCCGGCCGGGTGGTCGTCGTTGTTCTCATCCGACGCCGCTCCGGCACTGGTTGATGCGGAAGGGCCGGCTTGAGGGGCAAAGGGAAGGTCTACGCCGATACTCGTTCCTATGGCTGGCTCCCCGCCGCCGAGTTCCTGAGGATCTCCTCGCTCAGCGCGGGCAGCGCCAGGACGAGCTGGAGGACGGTTCGGGCGGTGCGCTGGACCTCGCCGAGTGTGATGCCGTCTGGGCGAGCGAGGGAATCGAGCAGAGACGATGCCGCCGAGGCGTCGAAGCCGCCGCTGACGTGGTCGAACCATCCGCCAGGCATAAAGACGTCGACCTGCGCGCGGACCCGGTAAGCGTCGTCAGCCACCGCCGGGAAATCCGGGTCGACGGCGCGCTGCATCCACCAATCGGTGATCACCGTTCCCTCAAATCCCCATTCCTCCCGCAGGATCGTCGTGCACAACTCGTCGTTGTAGTGCGACCATGCGCCGTTGATTTTGTTGTACGACGTCATGAGGGTGTGCGGGCGCGCCTGGGCGAGGCAGATCTGAAACCCGCGCAGATAGATCTCCCGCAGAGCCCGTTCCGAGACCCTCGAGTCGTTGAGGTTCCGGTTGGTTTCCTGGTTGTTGCACGCAAAGTGCTTGGGGCAGGCCGCTACTCCCGCTTCCTGGACGCCAGCCACGACTGCGGCCGCGATAAGGCCGGTGACCAGCGGGTCCTCGGAGAAGTACTCGAAGTTGCGCCCGCACAGGGGATCACGGTGAATGTTCATTCCCGGGCTGAGTAGCACGTGGGTGCCCTTGCGGACCATCTCCTCGCCGTGGTGCGCCGCGAGTCGACGCACGAGCGGGGTGTTCCAGGTTGAGGCGAGTGCCGCTCCGCAGGGCAGGAGCGCAGCGTAGGCCGCCAGCCGGATGCCGGAGGGGCCGTCCGTCGTCGTGATGGGAGGCACGCCCTTCGCTCGTAGCGACGCGGTGATGCCGCCGAACACGCCGGCGTTCCCGGGCGTCCCGAGCGGGCTGTCCATGACTACGTCACCTCGGGTGAGCGCTTCCAGGTCCTCGTGGGAGAGCTGGGCCACGAACTCGTCGAGCGTCGCTGCCCCTTCAGCGACATCGGCCAGAGTGACGGCCTGGCTTCCGGTCTGCTCCAGCGCCGGAACCGTGCGTGCCTGGAGCCGTTCGCGGCGGGAGACCTCCCGCGTGGGGACATCCTGCCACCCGACGACGGCGCGACCGGCGTCGTCGCGGTCGAGAATCATCCGTTGGAAGGGGTGAGCGGCGGCGGGTGCGCACGCCTCGGTCAGCTGTTCGACGACGCGCAGCTCGCTGAGCGTGAACGAGGCGATCTGGGTCGCCGCGCGCACGTCGGTGCCGGCGAACACCGTGTATTGACCGGCCTCGAGGACGTAGGCGGACCGATGGCCGGTTGCCCCGGAATCGTCGTAAGAGGCCAGAGAGGCGATCGGGAACGCCAGGTGCAACGACTCGCTCTCGCCCGGGTCCAGTCGTCGCGACTTCGCGAAGGATGCCAGCGTGCGGGCAGGCTTGCCGAGCTCGCCGTCCGGCGCTTGGACGTACACCTGGACGACCTCAGCGCCGGGATGCTCCGTCCCGACGTTGCTCACGCGCGCGGTGACCGTGACCTCCTCGTCGTTGACGTCGGCCGTGGCCACCACATCGAGTCTCGAGTACCCGAGACCGAACCCAAAGGGAAAGAGGACGGCGTCGGGCGCGAAGGTTTCGAAGTACCGGTAGCCGACGTAGATGTCCTCCGCGTAGTCGTTATGCTCGAGCCCGCCGAAGTTCGGTGCGCTCGGGTAGTCGGCGTAGGAACGCGCGATGGTGTCGGTGAGTCGCCCTCCGGGCACCTGCACGCCGGTCAGGACGTCCGCGATGGCCCGCGCGCCCTCCATGCCGCCCTGCCAGGCGTAGAGCACCGAGGAGATCGCCTCGCCGTACTGGTCCAGCCAGGCGAGATCGATGACGTTGCCGCAATCGAGCACCACGACGGTGTGCGTGAACGCTGAGGTGACCGCGTCCAGCAGGCTCTTCTCCGCGTCCGTGAGGTAATAACTGCCCTGGGTCAGGGTGTTCTCTCGCGCTTCCCCGGCGGCACGCCCCAGGACGACGATGGCGACGTCCGTCCGGGTTGCGGCGGCTCGAACGGCCTCGCCTTCGAGGGGCATCTCCTCGAAGTAGCGCGGCCAATTCCCCCAGGTGCCCTCGTCGGGTGGGTTCTCCGCGCACCAGCGCGTGTAGGACGCGGCGAGATCTGCGTCGACGGTGACCTGGCCGCCGTCGCGCAGTGCGTCCAGAAGGTTCCAGGAGTACGGAGCGTTGACGTCCCCGCCCGACCCGTACCCGACCGAGAAGTAGTCGATCTGGACCCGCCCGAAGAGCGCAATGCGCGACCCCCCGCGCAGAGGGAGGGTGCCGTCGTTGCGGAGCAGGACAGTCCCGTCAGCGGCGGATTCCCGGCACAGCGCGACGAGCTCCGGGTCGATGTAGGTCTCGGTGTCAACCAGGCCCGTGGAGGCCTGCGCCAATTGCTCTTCGCCCGCCGAGAGCGATGGGGTGGGGTTGTCCGCCGGCGATGTCATCAGATGTTTCTCCATGGTCAGGCCTCAAGTGTGCTGCGGTCAACGCCGACGTGAACGTCGAGGACCGAGATTCCGACGAGGTCCGCGAACGAGACGGACAGGCCGCCCTGGCGGTAGTGCGCCGTCGTCTTGACCCCGGTGAGGGGCGCGCCGTCGGCCATCACGCGGACATCCCCGCTGCCGGGCTCGACGTGGAAGCGCACCGTGCGACGCTCGCCGGCAAGGTCGATGGCGATCGTGAGGCCGTCGTCCTCGAGAGCGAGGACCGGGTCTATGACCACCGCGCCGGCTCGCTCGACGAGGCCGAGCGCTCCCTGCACCAGCTGGCGAAGGTAGATACCCGGGCCACTGGAGTAGACGCGCCATCCGCCCTTGACCCCGACGGTGCCATCTCGCAACCGGTCGAAATTCGCGGCGGCGTTGTAGCGGTCGGTGAAGGCTGCGTCGGAGGAGGAGTAGTAGCAGTTTCGCTGGCGCGGCATGCTCGTGCTCAGTCGCTCGAACTGGCCGACTGGGCTGATTCTCAACAGCTCCGTGACGAGCCGCTCTCGGCCCAGCGTCGCGAGGGCCTGCGTGTAGCGGATGTGGGCATGGGTGTACATGAGCCCGACTTCACGGCCGAAGTTCGCCGCTTGCTCACCACGACGGAAGAATCGCGTCTGGCCTTCGTGGAAGGGCGCGGGCCGGTCCATGAGGCGGACGCCGTCGGGGAAGTGCAGGTGCTCCTCGACGAGACTCTCGTGGCGCACTGCTTGCTCGGGGGTGAACAGTCCGGCGATGATCGACCGGGTCATGGGGATGAGCCGGTAGGAAAGCCCCGTCCGGTCGTCGCTGGGGTGCAGCACGGGCCGCGGGCCCTCGGGGGTGAAGACGACGTAGCCGGCGAGCACATCGTCGATGATGAGACGCTCAGCGAATTCAGCCGCTATCGTCGACGCCTCGGACATGAGGTCGGTGGCGAGCGAGTCGTGCGCGGTCCCCCGAAGCTGGCCGCCGAGGGTGCTGACCGCCTGAAACAGAAGGGCGACGGTCCAGGCGGAGGCCATCTCACGGCTCATTGAGGCCTGTGCGGGCTGGAGGGTGTCATCCCAGTCGCCCTCACCGTACGAGAGCAGGTCAGTCCCAGGGGCGCGGTGGCTGCGGATGTAGTTCAGGGAGGCGCGCACATGGTCGGTGAGGGGCGCAGCCACGCTGCCCGGGCGGCGCAGCTCGCCGTCCCAGTACGGCACCGTGACGTCGAGGATCGTCGTATCGCCGGTCGCAGCCAGGTACTCCCCCAGCGCCATCAAGGGCCAGACGACGACGTCGCCGTGGGCCTCGTCGGAGTACCGCTCGCGGTAGGCGTCGAACATGAACCATTGCGGCAGGGTCCCGTCCGGGGACTGCTGGGCGAACACCCGGCGGACGATGTCCCGCGCCGCGTCGAAGTGGCCGAAGGCGAGGTTGAGCTCGAGCGGTCCCTGGCAGACGTCACGGGTGCCCCAGGCCGCGCCGGAGTATTGTTCGAGACCGTGCGGGACGAGGAAGTGAACCAGCGCGTTCTGCGTGAACCACGGCAGCAGGAGGTTGATCTCGGTGAGGCGGCCGTCGCCCTCGACCCGTAGGTTGCGCGTGTAGTCGGCGATGTAACCGCGGTGCGCCTCGAGCTCGGCGGCGACGTCGAGTGGGTTGTCGAGCACCGCCTCGGCGTGGGCGAGGGCGTCCGCGGCGCCGTCGAGGTCACCGGAGAGCACAAGCGAGGCCGAGGTCGTTGCGTCGAAAGCGACAGTCGTCAGGTTCGTGCCATGGGAGCGGCCGTCGGGGAAGAGCACCGTGTCGTCACCGAAGCGCCCGGCCTCACTGGCGAGTACGTAGACGAGATCAGGGCAGTGCTCGGCGACGTCGGTCCCGGCGTCCGCAGCGTAGACGATCGCGCGGCCGTTGAGGGCCCGGCTTGCGGTCCACGACTGCCCGCCGAGCTCGACATCCACGGTGAGGATGATGTCGATCGGCTGCTCGGAGTCGATGCAGATCTCGATGGCACGGGCGTCATGGCTCGCCGTCGTGCGCACCTCGATGCGACCGTCCTCGGTCGCGTAGATCCAACGGACCCCGCCGAGGTCGAGGATGAGGGCGGAGGGCACTCCGAGCAGCTGCCACCGGTCACCTATTCGAACGAGTGCCCGCACCCCTGAGGAACGCAGCAGGTTGAGGTGGTTGCGTTGGACGGAGACGAAACGGTTGGCGGTCGTGTTCCCGACGACAACGTGCGAGGCGAAGACCCCGTAGGCGTAGGCCGTCGCGGAGAGGATGTTGTCGTTCGGGCTAACGTCGGTGCCGGCCTTGAGGACGTGCCCGTGGGGTCGCTCAACCGCGAGTTCCTTTGCACGGCTGACGACGTGGGTGGCCTCGGGCGTGAAGAAGGACAGCAGGTTCCCGGCATCGTCGCGCTCGGGCTGGAGGACCCGGGACGACGCGTCGGAGTTCCCCGACACGGCCCCGAGCTCGGTGAGCTCGGCGTCGGAGAGGTCGAGGCCGGCCAAGAGCGGGGCCGATACCAACAGGGAGCGGGACGACGCGTGCGGCCCGGCAGCGGGAGCGGTATGCACTGTGACGGAGCTCACTCCGTCGTGCAGTGCTGAGGGCGCGCTGCCCAGCCCCAGCGCGAGCGCGCGATCGAACAGTCCAGGCACCTCGTCGAGGGCGTCGGCGAGCTCTCCGCGGTAGTCCGCGACCACGGCCGTCACGGCGTGCACGGTGCGCGGAGCGGTGAGATCGAGCTCGGGACCGAGTAGCACCGGGAAGGCGAACTCGTACTGATAGATGAGCGAGTCCCAGTCGGGCACACCCAGGCTGTGAGCGCGGCCATCGATCTTCGCGTCGAGCCCATAGAACGAGAATCCGTCGGTGAGGTAGGCGCGAGCTCCTTCGACGAGAGCGGTCACCGCCAGAGGCAGCACGGGCGCAGTCGCCATGGTCTGCCGGCTCGCGACCACGGCTCCGGCGCGGGCGTCGTCGAGCACGTGGTGCACGACGTACTGGCTCACGTACGGCTCGTTGTTGACGGCCGTCGAGAACGGCACGAGGGCCAGGTCCTGGGCGAAGACGACGTCGTAGACCGAGTCAGCCGCGCCGGGCTCAGCGGCCGCGAGGTCCACCCGCCACACCCAGACGTCACCGTGCGGGTCGAGAGTGAGCGTCACCACGTAACCGGCCCCGAGGGCCTGACCTGACCAGCGCACGCAGCCGGGCGCCTCAGCGAGGTCACCGGCCGAGCGTCCACCGACGAGCGGCACCCCCTCGACGATGCGAGCACCCGAGGCGTCCAGGCCGTGGCGGCGCAAGAACACGCCGCCGACCATGGCGTCATGCTCGCTCGGCAGATACTGGTTGACCAATATCGACTCCCCATACGTGATGGCACGCACGTCGCCGGCGGCTGACAGCTCGATGCGAGTGGTCCCCGCCTCAAGCAACGCCGCCGTCGGCGCGACTCTCCTCTGGCCACGCTCGGCCGGCAGGTCTGTGACGGCTGCGGCAGGATCGGCAGTGGATGGGTGGACGGTGTGCGTGGTCACGAATATTCCTCAAGGCAGGCAGCTGCAAGTGGGTAGGGTGCGGCGGGTCGAGCGGGATGGTGCGGGCGGGAAAGCTCAGACGGCGAGAGCGTTGGCCGTCGCCACGTTGCCGAGCCAATGAGCGCTGGGTTTGACGGTCCGCACGAAGGTGGAGCGGTCCACACTCACGAGCCCGAAGGTCGGGCCGTAGGAACCCCACTCGTAGTTGTCGAGCAAGCTCCAGTACAGGTAGCCCTCCACCTGGATCCCGTCGGTGATCGCCCGGTGCAGTCCCTCGAGCGCGCCCTGCAGATAGGCCACCCGGCGGGTGTCATCGTCGGTAGCGATGCCATTTTCGGTGACGAAGACGGGCACCCCCGGTGCCATCTCGTGGGACAGGCGGATACCGTCCTCGAGGGCTCGCGGGTAGAACTCCCAGCCGGTAAGGGTCCTCTCGGCGTCGTCGGCTATCGGGAGCGGCCCCTCGGGACCGATCTTGGTGCGGGTGTAGGCCTGCACGCCGACCCAGTCGTCGCCGGCAGCCATCTCGAGGTACCAGGCGTCACGGTCGTAGCCATACTCACGGGCGATCTCCTCGCAGCCTGGCTCAGGCTGAAAGTCCTGTGTGGCGACCGTCCAGCCAGTGCGAAAATCGCCTGCCTCCGCGAGCACCGCTCGGCAGGCGCGGTGGGCCGCGAGCAGGGTCCGGGCGACGCTGACGTCGGGTCCGGGCTGTCCGAAAGCTTGCAAGGTCGTACCTAGACCGTCGCCTCCGGCCATCATCGCGACCATGTTCGGCTCGTTGATGGTGCACACCCATTCCACGCCCTCAAGGACGGGGAGCACGGTCCGCGTGTAAAAAGCGAATCGCTCGACGGCGTCGGGCGCACGCCACCCACCTTCGTCCTCGAACCACTGCGGAATGGTGAAATGGTGCAGCGTGATCATCGGCTCGAGGCCGAGCTCAATGGCCGTCAGGACCATGCGGCGGTAGTGGGCGAGCTCCGCCTGAGAGACGAAGCCTTTCTGGGGCTCGATGCGAGCCCACTCGATCGAAAAGCGATACATACCCAGGCCCGCATCGACGAGCGCCTGCATGTCCTCGCGGAAGCGGTGGTAGCTATCGCAGGCATCAAGGCTCGGCTCGGCGATCGTGGAGTCCACGAGGTGCTCGCGACGCCACCAGTCGGAGCTGACGTTGTTGCCCTCGATCTGGTGAGCGGCGGTCGCGGATCCCCAGCGGAATCCTTCGGGGAAGTGCAGCATGTTTGCCTCGCTTGGTCTTGTGTGGATTGGTGCAGTCAGCACGTGGTGTGCGCAGTGCGCCCGGCGCCGGTCATCGCCCGGCTCCCGCGCGGTGTGGCTGCGGAATCGCCTCGAGCAGCTCCATCGTGTAGGGGTCCTGGGGGAACCGAAGCACCTGGGCGGTCTGTCCGGACTCCACCACGCGGCCTTGATTGAGGACCATGATCTGGTCAGTCACCAGCCGGGCGGAGAGGAGGTCATGGGTGATGTAGAGCATCGAAACGCCGAACGTGACCCGCAGTCCATCAAGGAGCGCGAGAACACCAGCGCGCAACGACACGTCGAGCATCGAAACGGGCTCATCCGCGATGATCACCTGCGGGTCGCAAGCGAGCGCGCGGGCGATGACCACGCGCTGACGCTGTCCGCCGGAGAGCTGATGCGGGAGCTTCGCCGCGAACTGCTCGACGGGCGTCAGACCCACGGTATCGAGGAGCTCGAGCACGCGGGTGCGCGCCTCGGCACCGCGCAGTCCGGTGTAGTTGAGGACGGGGCGCATGAGCGCGTACTCGACGGTGTGCAGTGGGTTGAGCGCGGAGTACGGGTCTTGGAAGACCATCTGCACCTCCTGGCGTAGCCCCCGCAGCCCCTTGCCCCGTAGCGTATCGACCCTGGTCTCACCAAAATGGATCGCGCCCGATGTCGGACGTTCGACGCCGGTGATGAGCTTGGCGATGGTGGACTTTCCCGAGCCGCTCGCGCCGACCAGGGCCATGGACTGGCCCCGGTCGAGGGTGAAGGAGACGTGGTCCACGGCAGTGACCGGGTCGCTACCGCGGCGCGGCCGCGGATAGACCTTGGTGACGTCGTCGACCACGATCGCCGCCGCCTCGGGTCGCCCCGGTCGGCGCCGGGCGGGCCCGGAGGGCGCACTTGTCACCAACTCGCCCGTCATCGGCGAGACAGCGTTGGGGACGCCATCGAGCCCGGTGGTCGAGATCGTCGAGCCGCGCACGACGAGCCCGGGCACCTGGACGACCTCCGCGCGGGGGTCGGCATAGTGGCCGAGCAACATCTGTGTGTACTCGTGCTGCGGTGCGTGCAGGATCTGCTGCGACGTACCATCCTCAACGATGACGCCCTCGCTCATGACCATGACCCGTGTCGTCGACTCCAGCACGATGCCGAGGTCGTGACTGATCAGCAGCGCGGTAAAGTTCTCAGACTTCTGCAGCTCCCGGATGGTGCCCATGACGGCGTGCTGCACGAGCACGTCGAGAGCGGTGGTCGGCTCATCGAAGACCATGAGCTGAGGCTCGAGAGACAGGGCGAGAGCGATCGAGACGCGTTGTCGCATCCCGCCGGAAAGCTCGCCGGGGAAGCGGTCGAGCACATCGCGGGGTAGCTCGACCTTCTCGACGAGGTCGTAGGCTCGCGCGAGCCGCTTGCTTGCGGGCACGTGGCCGTGCGCGGCGAAAATGTCACCAAAATGCTTGCGAATCGAGCGCACCGGGTTGAGCGCGTTCATGCCCGACTGCAACACCATCGCGAAACCGCCCTGGCGCTGCTTGCGCAGCTCCTCGTCATCCATGTTCGCGATATCGCGCCCATCGAAAAGGATCGTTCCCTGTGAGATGCGCGCCGGCGCCTTGGCGAGGCGGGTCACCGCGAAGCCCAGGGTTGATTTTCCGGAGCCGGACTCTCCCACCAGGCCGACGAACTCGCCCCGTTCCAGGGAGAAAGAAGCGTTCTTGACCGCATAAGTCGGCTCCGCACCGCGCGGTTCATAGATGACCGACAGATTGTTGACCTCGAGCAGGCTCATCGTCCGGTTCCTTCCCGTAGGCGGGGGTTGGACAGGCCGTCCACCCCGAAGTTGATAAGAGTGAGCGACGTGGCGATCAGTGCGATGCACAGGCCGGGTGCGAACAACAGCACCCACTGACCGGTGAGCAGGGCGTTTGAATTCGACGCCCAGAAGAGCATGGATCCCCAGCTCACGGTCGTCGTGTCACCGATCCCCAGGAAGGACAGGCCAGACTCCGCGAGGATCGCCGACGTCGCCGCACCGAAGAAGCTGCCGGTGATGAGCGAGGTCATGTTCGGCAGGATCTCGTGGAAGACGATGCGGGCCGCGCCGTCTCCGGCGAACTGCGCCGCGGTGATGAAGTCACGACCGCGGATGGACTGTGTCTGCGATCGGAGCACGCGGGCCCCATAGGCCCAACCGGTGAGCACAACGACGAAGATGATCATCGTCATGCCGCCGTTCTGCAGGTAGGCCGCGATGACGATCATGAGCGGTAGCCCCGGGATGACGAGCACGAGGTTGACGATGAAGTTGATGACGTCGGCGAGCGGGCCACGGATATAGCCCCATGACAGGCCCACGACGACGGCGATGAGCGTGGAGAGAAACCCGGCGATGAAGCCGACGAGCACCGAAATCCGGGCACCGAAGATAACCTGCGAGAGCACGTCCTCGCCGGCAGCCGTGGTACCGAACCAGTGGCTCGGGGATGGAGATTGGTTGCGTCCGAAGCCGTTCTCGCTCGCGCCGTAGGGCGCGATGAGCGGCGCGAAGATGGCCAGAGCCACGAAGGCGAGGAGCAGGACCACGCCGATGCGGGCCTTCTTGTTGCTCCAGATCGTCGAGGCGCCGCGCGTGAGGACCCGCAAGGGCGAGGCCGGTCCGTGCTGCTTGGGGAGGACGGGGCCGGCACCGCGCGCGGCCTGATGGGGCGGGGTCGAGCCCGTGGGTTCAGGGAGATTCACTAGAGAAGTCATCGTCGGGTCCTCGGATCCAATAGTCCGTACAAGATGTCGACCAAGAAGTTCGCGAGCAGAATACTGATCGTGATCATGAGGAACAGCGCCTGCATGAGCGGGAAGTCCTGGTTCGTGACCGCGTTGAAGAGCAAGTAGCCCACACCGGGGTAGTTGAAGACCTGCTCGACGAGCAGCGAGCCACCCACCACACCACCGAGCGCCAGGCCGAAGCCGGTGAGGTTCGGCAGGATCGCGTTGCGGGCGGCGTACTTGATGGCGACGGTATGGGTGCGCAGACCGTTCGCTTCGGCGAAGGTGACGTAGTCGTCGCCGAGGGTATTGATCATGTTGTTGCGCATCCCGAGTATCCAGCCGCCGACGGAGGTGACGAGGATCGTCACGGCGGGCAGCCAGGCGTGGCCGAGCGCGTCGCCGATGAAGGCGAGGCTGAGGTTGGGGGTCGCTTCGAGGCCATACGCACCCGAGGTCGGGAACCACTTGAGCGTGTAGCCGAGGAAGAAGACGAGCAGAAGGGCGGTCCAGAAGTATGGAAAGGCCGAGGTGAACGTTCCGCCGAGCGTGGGGAGCGTGTCCAGCCAGGTGCCGCGCTTCCAGGCGGCGAGCACACCGAGCAGAGTCCCGAGCACGAACGCCACGATGGTCACGAGACCGACCATGACAAGTGTCCACGGGAGCGCGTTCAAGACGAGGGAGGAAACGCTCTGCGGGAAGAACGTGTACGAGACCCCGAAGTCGAGGCGGGACACGTTGCCGAGGTACTGAGCGTATTGCGACCACACGTCGCCGGTCGGGACGCCGAGCTGAGCCTCGATGGCTGCTCGGGTCGCTGGATCCACAGGGCCGTTCTGTGCCAGCTTCGCGATGGCCGCGTCAGCAGGCGTGCCGGGCATGAGCCGCGGCAGCAGGAAGTTCAGGGTGATCGCGGCCCACGCGGTCAGGAGCAGCAAGCCAAGCTTGCGCAGGGGGTACCACACGGGTTACTCGCCTTCGATAGGAGGTTGGGGGCACAGCGGGGCTGAGCGAGGTGCCCGAGGTGTCAGAGGCACCTCGCTCAGCCTGTAGCGGTTCTGCAGGAGAACCTCTTAGCCGTTCGCCTTCGTGATGGTGGTCAGGACGACGAGCGCTGCCGAGGTGTACGGAGTCGGCGTCATGTAGGGATTGTCGGCGTCGGGCCAGCCGGTGAAGCTCTTGTCGGAGACGAGACCCCAGAGGCCCGCGTAGTAGACGGAGATGACCGGGAGGTCGTTGTACATGACCTCCTGGAGTTCCCCGGCGAGCTCCTTCTGGCGGTCCGCGTCTACGGTCGTGCGGAACTCGGTGAGCATCCTGTCGACCTCAGGGTTGGAGTACCGCTGGTAGTTCGACGGAGCCGTGGTGCCGATCGGCTGGAGGAAATCGGAGCTCAGCAGGTTGTAGTAGCCCTGGTAGACCGAGCCGTTGCCGCCGAAGGACGTCATCGCGACATCGAAATCACCGTTCTGCACCGCCTGGAAGTAAGCGGCGGGCTGCGGCTGGTTGATCTTCACATCGATGCCGATCGCGACATACTGCTTCTGGATCTCCTGCACTGCGCGCAGCCAGTCGGTCCAGCCGTTCGGTGTGGTGATCGTCATCTTGGCCTGCACGCCGTCCGCGTCGACGAGCTTTCCGCCCTTGGACGTGAAGCCGGCCTTGGCGAAAGCCGCCTCAGCGGCGTCGGTGTCCTGCGTGACCATGCCCTCGTCGGGGATGGCGTCGGTGAGCCACTCGGCCTGTGTCGGCAGCAGGAGTCCCTGCTGTCCGGCGGCACCAACCGTGCCCTCTGAGGCGTTGTCGGCGATGCTGTCGCGCTTGAGAGCGAGAGACATGCCCTCGCGGAAGTTCGGGTCGTTGTAGGGCGCTTTGGTGAGGTTCGGCGCGATGGCAACCGTGCCAGCGGCGGGGAACCAGTACTGGTTGCCCTCGTCGGCGGCGACCCAGGTGTTCTCGACATCCGACATGAACGCGTAGGCCCAGTCGTAACCGTTGTTGACGACGTCCAGCTGCGAGTTCGCGGCGGGGAGCACGAGTTCATCGGCGGCCACCTTGTCGGCCTGCCAGTAGTCCGGGTTCTTCTCGAGCTTGTACTGGTTCGCGTTGAAGTCGCCGAGAGTGTAGGGGCCGGTTCCGATGGGGTCATCGTTGGTGAAGGTCACCGGGTCCGCCACGTCTGCCCAGAGGTGCTCGGCGACGATCGGCACGGCGAGCATGGTGATCGGTGCGGACGAGTCCTCCGCCTGGAGGACGAAGGTGACCGTCTGGCCATCCGCGCTCAGGGACTCAAGACGCGACCAGACACCGGTGCTGTCCAGTGCCGGGAACTCTTTGAGGAGGCTGTACGTGAAGACGACGTCCTCGGCGGTGAATGCTTCGCCGTCGCTCCAGGTGACGCCCTCGCGGATGTCCGAGACGATCGTCTTGGCGTCGGGCTGCGTGTAGTTCGTCTGCAGGAAGTTCGTTGACTTGCCGTCGAGAGCGTTGACGACCATGAGGGGTTCATTGATGATCGTCGATGCGGTTCGCTTCTCGATCACGAATGGGTTGAAGTTCTTGACGAAAGTCGGCGATCCGTTGTCGGCGGCGAGCATGAGCGAGCTCGACCCTGCCGTTCCGGACTCGGTTCCCTGTTCGGGAGCTGCACAGGAGCTCAGAGCCAGGGCTGCGACGAGCCCCAGCCCCAGGACGGAAGTCAGGCGCGTACGCGTCCGACGGGTGCGATCGATCATGGATGTCTTCCCCTTAGTGTCATCTTTGTCACCTCGGCCGAGCGTTACGCATCCACGCGGATCACGTCGGCAAGTAGTGCTGTCCTCATACTGTATGCGCATACATCCCGTCGCGCAACTTCCGATCGAACAGACGACGGGATGGACGTGACGATGCCCGGCCTGGGTCAGGCGAGGCAACCACAGCTCTCACGCAGCAGTACCGTGACCGGTAGGGTTCCGGTCTGCGGTGGCATCAGGGGGTCCCCCAGTCTGCGCAGCAAGGTGTCCACCGCCGCTCGACCCAACTCACGCATGGGTTGACGGACGGTTGTGAGCCGCGGTTGTGACGTCTGCGAGGCGTCGATCCCGTCGAAGCCGGTGACTATGACGTCCTCGGGCACCCTCAGTCCTGAGGCGAGCAGGGCGTCGAGGACTCCCAGTGCGGTCTGGTCGTTCGAGCACACGAGGGCCCGCGGGACCCGACCTGCCTCGACCAGACGACGACCGAGCATCCGACCGTGACTCCGGGTGAAGTCACCCCGCAGCAGTGGCCCGGCCGGCGGCTCGATCCCCTCTGCTTGCAGCCCCATGCGGAATCCCTCGAAGCGGTCGTGATCGTCCGGGGAGTCGGCCGGGCCTCCGACGAAGGCCAGGTCGCGGACCCCGTGGGCGCCGACGATGTGCTGGGTCATCGCTTGCATGCCGGCTACGTTGTCGGTGCCGATGTGGTCGTAGTCGTCCCCTGCGCGCGTGCCGGCGATGACCACGACCGGGATATGCCGGGCGATGTGGGCAAGCAGCCGCTCGGGCACCGTCCGCGAGAGCGTGATCATGCCATCGACGCGACCGGCAAGGTTGTCGAAGATCTCGTCGCCACGCGCCACCGCGATAGTCACGGCCATGCCGTGCCGCCACGCCTCGATCTCCGTGCCAAGCATGACCTCGCTGAGGTAGAGGTCCCCGCTCGGCTCGACGTCCTCGGGCGGGTCGAAGTGCTCGATCACCCTGCCATCGGTATAGACGATCGGCGCCGGTCCGCCGTCGATCCCGTCGAAGTCGGGGAAGCACAGCCCGATCGCACCGGCCCGTCGCGCCGCCAGGCTCCGAGCGCTTCCGCTCGGCACGTAGCCCAAATTCAAGACGGCTGCGTCTACGCGGTCCTTGGTCGCCTGCGACACCTTGTGCGGCTTTCGGAACACCCGCGACACGGTCGCGATCGACACCCCCGCGAGATCCGCGACATCGTAGACAGTGGGAGTCTTCGGCATCAGATCCTCCATCTCGTATGGGCTCTAGCTGGGTGGATTTTGCGCCGTGGTACGGCATAAGGGTGCGGTGTAATCCATCTTGGCATGATTGTCGGACGCCCCTGAAATGCGCCTCATCGCCTGTTTCGGACCACCCCTGCGGGTCAGGGTGAGTTGAGGCCAGTAGCTCAGAGCGAGTACGCCCTCTGACGCGAGAAGCAGGAGGTCCCATCACGTCCAGTCCATCGTTGATCGCCAGGCGCGACGATAGTTCCATGACACCCGCAGGCCCGCCGATCAGCGCTTTTACCTGATGACCTCGGCGGAGTCTCGGCGGGATCGACGTCCTCGCCCACCTGGCGGGGCGGGACGAGCAGGACCAGCGGGACTACCGGGAACAGCGGGACCGCGGGACCAGCTCGGCCGTGCAAACCAGCTCGGCCAGCCGCACTAGCCACGGGTTTGGCCCGATGCGTTGCGGCCGTTGGGGGGCGGTGAAATACTTGCGCCACTGCCGGTTGACCGGCCGACTCTCTACCGCTTGGGATTGAGAACCTACATGGCCACGACATCGCACGGCCGCGGTGTGCATCGCGTCGTGCGCGCACGCCCCCTGCACAAACGCCGACTGCGAACCGGGACCATTGCGGGTCTGCTCGTGCTGGGCTCCACGGTTCTCACGGCCGGCGCACCGACCGCAGCGGACGCCGCGTCCACCCTGGCCGTGACCACGGTCGCACCCCAGCCAACCGACACGCCCACGCCCACGCCCACCGAGAATCCCACTCCCACTCCCACGGACACCCCAGGCGCCCCGACGTCGACTCCGATACCGACGGAGACACCGAGCGACCAGCCTTCGGATCCGGGACCAACTCCAGAGCCGTCTCCGCCGCCGGTCAGCCCCAGCCCGACCAGCCCAGCCACACCGGGCGACCCGACGAGCCCGGAGCCGACCCCCACCCCCACCCCGGAGCCGACAGCGGAGCCTACGCCGACCCCGCAGCCACCCCCCCAACCCACGGATCCGCCCACCGACTCCGCGCCCCCGACGTCTCCAGTCACGCCCCCCGCGAGCCCAGAAAACACCCCCTCGACATCAACAAGGCCGTCGTCTCCGGCCCCACGCTCGCCCGGCCGCGCGACGAGGCCCCTGAGCACCGCGGTGGCGGCTCCCTCGCTCGATGCCGCCCGCGCAGCATCCGCTCTCGCGGCAGCGGAGAGCGCCCGCGCCAACGCCCAGTCGGCCTACGACGCCGCAAGACTCGATCTCGCGGCGACGATGGCCGATAAGACCGCCGCCCTCACCAGGCTCGAGGAGGTTCGGGTGTTGGCCGACGCGGCCGCACTTCGCGCAGAGGTATCGACGCGCACGATGGCCAACCTGGTGCGAACGATGGTGCAAGAGGGCTCCGGCACGGCGGCACTGGACGCCTTGCTCAGCGATCGGGGCTCGGCGGACCTGCTCTCCCGCCTGGGAACCGTCGACCGGATCTCGATGCTGGCGGGCAATATGAGCGAGATCCGAGCGCTTGTCGATCGGGACAGCCAACGTGCGGCCACCCTGCAGGCTGACCTCGCGACCGCGCAGACGGCGGCGCTGGCTTTCACCGTCACCGAGCAGCAGGACGCCCTCGCGACCGCGGAGGTGTCGCTGAGCCAGGCCACCGCGGCCTTCGCAACCGCCAGCACGAACGCCGAGGCGGCGCTGGCCGATTCCGTCCAGGCCTCTGCGGAACGCGCTACTCAGGCGGTCAGCCAGCTGGCCGGCACCCTCGGTGCCCGGCTGAGTGACCAGGGTTGGGCCACTCCTGCTGTGGGAAGCCTTACCGACGGATTCGGCCCCCGACCTGAGCTGCCGTTACCCGGCGTTCTGCCGTTCCACTCGGGTGCCGACCTCGCCACCGCGTGCGGCTCCCCGGTGTACGCCGCCAGCAACGGTATCGTCGCCCAGACGGGCCGATTCGGGACCTACGGCAACTGGGTGCTGATCGACCACGGCGACGGGGTGACCACCGGTTATGCCCACATCGCAGACGACGCCACCCTCGTGGCTGCCGGCCAGAGGGTCACGGCCGGTCAGGTGATCGCCGGAGTGGGCAGCACCGGCTCCTCCACCGGCTGCCACCTGCACCTCGAGGTGCGCGTCGACGCCATAGCTCTCGACCCACTCCCCTTCTTCACCGACCGCGGGATCGGACTCGGGATCGGCTAGATCAGCGCAGTGAACGTCGCATCCGACGGCTCTCCCGGCCGCCCTCGACCACCAGGTACAACACCGGCAGCACCACCAGGGTCAGCACCGTCGATGACACCAGGCCGCCGATGACGACGAGCGCCAGCGGCTGCGAGATGAAGCCGCCGTGTCCGGTGAGCCCGACGGCCATGGGCAACAGGGCGAAGATGGTGGCGAGCGCCGTCATCAGAATCGGCCGCAACCGGCGAGACGCGCCGTGCACCAGGGCGTCGTAGACGCTCTGCCCCCGGCGCCGGTACTGGTTGACCAGGTCGACGAGCACGATGGCGTTGGTCACGACGATGCCGATGAGCATCAGCACGCCGATCAATGAGGCGACGCCGAGCGGGATGCCCGTGACCACCTGCAACGCGATCGCCCCTGTCGCCGCGAACGGCACCGATACCAGCAGGAGCAGCGGCTGCAACAGCGACCGGAAGGTGGCGACCATGACGATGTAGACGATCAGGATGGCGACGAGCATCGCGATGCCCAGCTGCTGGAACGCGTCAGTCTGGTCGGCCGAGACGCCGCCGAGACTCGCCGTGGCGCCGGTGGGCAGCTCGGTGTCGGCCAGGGCCGTCGTGACCTGGGCGGTGGCGGTACCGAGGTCGTCGCTGTTGGGCGTGGCCGAGATCGTCGCGGTGCGCAGCCCCTTGGTGGTGGTGAGGGTGGACGGTCCGTCGACCTGCTGCACGGCGGCCAGGCTGTCGAGCGGGACCAGCCCCGCGAGAGTGGGGATCTGCAGGGCGGCGAGCTCCGCCGTGGTGGTCGGGGACGAGCCCGACTGCAGGTAGACCGACAGGGTGGCCTCGTCGATCACGATCGAGCCGATCGTGCTGGGCTGCATCGCCTGTGACACCAGCGTGCCGAGGGCCAGTTCGCTGAGCCCGGCGGCGGCCGCCGCACTGCGGTCGATGGTCACGGCCACGTACGGGCGGGAGGCGGCGAGGTTGCTGCTGGCCTGGGTGAGGGAGTCGAGCTCGCCGACGACCGCGAGAATATCGTCGGATGCGGTCTGCAGGTCGGCGCCGGACGCCGCCGTGATGTCGATTTCGATGTCCGACGAGCCGCCGAAGCCGCCCCCGGACGAGACCGTGATCTCGCCGGCGTCGTCGAGGGTGTCGAGCTGCTCGCGCACCTCGACCTGGACCGCGTCGGCATCCGCGGAATCGTCGGTGGTCACCGAGTAGGTGACGGTGCTGGAGGACGACCCTCCACCGGCGAAGGCCGCGAACGCACTGCCGCCACCGATGGAAACCTGCACGATGCTCACCCCGTCGACGGCGCGGACGGCGTCTTCGACCGCGGTGGAGGCGGCATCCTGGGCGGCGAGACTGGTGCCCACCGGAAGCTCCTGGCTGACCTGGAAGGTGGACTGGCCGGTCGAGCCGAGGAAGTTGACCTTCATGAAGGGCAGCATGGCGACGGTGCCGACCAGGACCAGTGCGGCGAGCAAGAGAGTGGCCACGTAGTGCCTGAGGGTCCAGTGGATGACCGGCAGGTAACCCTGCTGCAGACGACTGGGCTGTTCGCGGGCATCGCGTTCGTCGAAGCCGTCGGCGTCTGGCGCGGCGTGCCGGTTGCGGGTGGTCGGCGTGGACGAGGTGGTCGGTGCGACGGCGGCCGGTGCGGTCCCGGCGCTGACCGGCGCGGCTGTGAGTGGCACGGCTGCGACTGGCATGGCTGTGACTGGCGGGGCGGTGACTGGCGCGGCGCTGATGGCGGCGGACGCGGCGATTGCCTGACCGTCCGGGGACGGCTCGGCGGCGGCGGGCTTCGGCGCGCGCAGGAACCAGTAGGCCAGCACCGGAACGATCGTGAGTGAGACCAACAGCGATGCGAGCAGGGCGATGGTGACCGTGAGCGCGAACGGTCGGAAAAGCTCGCCCGTGGAGCCGCCGACGAACGAGATCGGCAGGAATACCGTGACGGTGGTGATGGTGGAGGCGGTGATGGCGCCGGCCACTTCTCGGACCGCGCGCACGATGGTCTCGGCGCGGTCGGCGCCCCAGACCAGGTGCCGTTTGATGTTCTCGATGACGACGATGGAGTCGTCGACGACTCGGCCGATCGCGATGGTGAGGGCGCCGAGCGTGAGGATGTTGAGCGAGTAGCCCACCGACTGCAGGCCGATGAACGTGATGAGCACCGAGGTGGGGATGGAGATCGCGGTGACCAGGGTGGCGCGCACCGACAACAGGAAGACCAGGATCACCAGGACCGCGAAGACCAGGCCGAGGATGCCCTCCTGGGTGAGCGCGTCGATGGACTCCTGGATGAACGGGGCCTGGTCGAAGACCACGGTGATGGTGGTGCCGGGCACGGCGTCTTCGAGCTGCGGCAGGATGGCGCGCACGGCGGTCGAGACGTCGACGGTGTTCGCGGCCGGCACCTTGGTCACCGAGATGGTGAGGGCTGGTTCGCCGTCGACCCTGGAGATGCTGGTGACGGGGTTCTCGACCACCGCGACAGCGGCGACGTCGCCGATCGAGACCGGTCCGGCCGCCGCGGGCGACAGGCCGGCTGCGGCGCCGGCGATCAGAGGCAGCGCGGCGATCTCCTCGGCGGAGCCGAGCTTGGTGCCGGCCTGCACAGACAGGGTGGTGTCGTTCTCGGTGAGGGAACCGGCCGGGATGAGCGACCCGTTCTGCTGCAGAGCGTCCCGGATGGCGCTCGCGCTGAGGCCGCGCGCGGCCAGGGCCGCGGCATCCGGCGTGATGGTGACGCGCCGGCCGATGTCGCCGACGAGGGCGGCATCGCGCACCCCGTCGATGTCGCGGATGTCGCCGAGGACGCCGCGGGTGAGCTGGTCGGCGATGGTGTCGGCGTCGCCGCCGGACACGGCGAGCGACAGCACCGGGAAGTCGTCGATGCTGCCACTGATCACCTGGGGGTCGAGGTCGGCGGGCAGGGTGGTCTTGATGCGGTTGACGGCCTGGCTGATCTTGGATTCGGCCTTGACCAGGTCGGTGCCGTAGGTGAACGTGGCGTTGACCAGCGACGAGTTGGTGCTGCTGGTGGTGGAGGTGGATTCCAGGCCCTCGATGCCCTGGATGGCGGTCTCGATCGGCGTGGACACGTCATCGTTGACCACCTCGGGCGAGGCACCCGGGTAGCTCGTCGAGATCAGCAGCGTCGGCAGCTGCAGGGAGGGGATCAGCTCCTGCTTGAGGCTGGTCAGCGCGAGGGAGCCGAAAACGGCCGCGACGATGGTGATGAGCGCGATGAGCGCCCGGTTCTTCATGCTCAAGACCGAGAGAAAATACACCCGATCAGTATCCCATTGCACAGTAGCCACCAGCGGGGCCGGCAGCCGTGAGATGTGACGGTCTGGTTACGGTCAGACCACATCGGCGAGGTACCCGGTGTCGGGCATTGGATGCCGCAGCAGCGACTCCCAGGCCAGCCCGAGGGCGTCGAGGGCACGCGGCATCTCGTCGGGACCGGAGCAGAACGGGATGCGCAGGAACCTCTCGAACGCTCCGTCGATGCCGAAGCGCGGGCCGGCCGGCAGCAGCAGCCCCTGGGTGCGCGCCGCGAGGGCGAGCTGGGAGCTGACCGGCCGGCCGAGGTTGACCCACAGGGTGACGCCGCCGTCCACGTGGGGCACCTGCCAGTCGGGAAACCGCGTGCTCAGACCCGTCACGAGACGGTCCCGCCCCGCCCGCAACAGCGTCCGGCGGGACTCGAGAATCTCGGGCAGCTCCCGCAGCAGCCGCGTGACGATGAGCTGCTCCAGCACCGGGGTGCCGAGATCGTTGGCGAGCCGGGCCGCGGCCAGCTTGCGGATCAGGCCGGGGTCGGCCCGGATCCAGCCCACCCGCAGACCGCCCCAGACCGTTTTACCCACCGACCCGACGGTGACGGCGAGGTCGGGCCGGTCGGGGTCGGCCGAGGCGGCGAACGGGCCGAACTCCCCCGGCCGGTCGATGTCGAGTTCGCCGATGGTTTCGTCGCTGATCAGCACGGTGCCCTGCCGGGCAGCCGCGGCCAGCACCCGTTCTCGTTGGGCAACGGGCATGGTCTGCCCGGTGGGATTCTGGAAGTCGGGCATCAGGTAGCCGAGCACCGGATTGCTGCGCTGGATCGTCTGCAACAACGCCGACTCGTCCCAGCCGGCGTCCGCGCCGGGCAGCGCGGCGGTGACTGACACCGGCATCAGGCGACCGCCGGCCGCCCGCAGCGCCTCGTAGGCATGCGGGTAGGTCGGCGTCTCGACGAGGACCCTGTCGCCCCGGCTGATCAGCACCCGCGCGAGTAGGGCGATGGCGTGCTGGGCGCCGACGGTGACCATGATCTGTTCGGGCTCGGTGGGCAGCCCCCTGGCCCGGTAGCGGTCGGCGATGGCCCGGCGCAGTTCGGGCAGGCCGACGGGGTCGAAGCCAGAGCCGGTCAGGTGCGCCGGCAGGTCCGCCGCGGCGAGCGCGGCCACCTCGGCGAGGCCGGGCCAGGCGGGCAGCACCGCCTGGCCGAGATCGAGCACGCCGGCCGGCACCGCGGCATCCGCCACGACGGTCACCCCGGGCAGACGGGCGACACTGCCGGAGCCCTGCACACTGTGCAGATAACCGGCCTCGCGCAGCTGCCGGTACGCGGCCGTGACCGTGGTGCGGCTGAGCCCCAGCCTGATGCCGAGGTCGCGTTCGGCGGGCAGCCGGCTATCGGTGGGGATGCGGCCGTCGAGGGTGAGCAGGCGGATGCGGTCGGCCAACGCCCGGTAGGCGCTGCCCGCCGTGCGCCAGTCGCCCAGCAATGACTCCAGGCCGCGGGCGGTGAGCTGGTTCGACGACATGAAGCCACTCTAGGCAAATTGGCTACTTGAGGACAGGGTGCTGATGCAATTGGATTGACTCTTATGACCCGTCGTGTGATTCAGCTCATCATTGGCCTCTTCCTTTATGGGATCGGTATCGCGTTGATCGTGCGCGGCGCGATCGGGGTGGCCCCGTGGGACGTACTGACCCAGGGCATCGACGGGCAACTGCACCTCGGTTTCGGAGTCATCACCACGATCATCAGCGGCATCGTGTTGCTGCTGTGGATCCCGCTCAAGCAGCGGTTGGGCATCGGCACCGTCCTGAACGCTGTGCTTGTGGGCCCGGCGGCGGATGTGGGCCTGTGGCTAGTGCCGGCAGACCTCGCCCTGTGGCTGCGAGTGTTGCTGTTCGCCGCCGGGTTGCTGCTGCTGGCCATCGCCTCGGGTATCTACATCGGTGCGGGACTCGGCCCCGGTCCGCGCGACGGCCTGATGACCGGGCTGCACGCCCGCACCGGCTGGCCGATCTGGACGGTGCGCACCGGCATCGAGGGGCTGGTTCTCGCGACCGGCTGGGTGCTCGGCGGCAACGTCGGGGTGGGCACCGTGCTGTTCGCCCTCCTGGTGGGGCCGCTCTGTCAGTGGACGCTGCCTCTGTTCGCCAGGGACCGCAGCCGTCGTGAGGCGCCGACCCCCGCGTTCGATCCCGCGTAGCTCGCGAAAACGGCCCTGTGGCGACCTCGGCCGGCGGAAGCGACCACTTTCCCGCTCTCGCGGGATGGACGCCGCCTCGTTAGAGGGTGCGGTCCAGGTAGGCCGCGAGGGCGTCACGCACGAAGCCGGCCCCGGCCTGGCCGCCGTAGTGGGCCGCGAATCTGTCGTCGGCGACGTACATCTCGCCGAGCCCGCGCACGTAGGCGGCGGCCGGGTGGCCGTTCTCTCGCGGTATGCCGGGCACACCATCGAGCCACTCCACATGCCGCCTGGCTAATTCCTGCGCCTCGGCACCGGCGGGGGCGATCTGTCGTGCGGCGGCCTCCTGCCAGTCGGCCTGGAGCGCGGCGGTCGTCGCCTGCCACTGGGCACGTTGCGCGGGGCTCATGCCCCGCCACCACCTGTCGCCGCCGGCGTAGGCGTCGGCTCCCCAGCGCTGTTCGACCTACTCCTTATGAGTGGTGTGGTCGAAGCCGTCGAACATCGCCTCTGCCATGAGCTGGTCCTTTCTCTCCAAAGCTGTGATGGTGATTCGCACCGACCGGATCTGACGCTGCAACCTGTGTTGTTCCTGCTCGAGCCAGCCGAGGTGCGATCGCAGGGCCGCCGCTTCGTCGGTCTCGCGGTCGAGCACACCACGAATCGCCGGCAGCCCGAGGCCCAGCGCGCGCAGCAACAGGATGCGTTGCAGCCGCACGAGCGCCCGGTCGTCGTAGTAGCGGTAGCCGTTGGCTGCGATCCGGCTCGGTGGGAGCAGCCCCTCGGCGCCGTAGTGGCGCAGGGTGCGGCTCGTGGTTCCGGCCAGCCGGGCGATGTCCTGGATCGAGTGGTCCACCTGTGTCGCGCTCCTTTCGGTAGCGGCGTCGGGCGGGCCGCCCGACGACGTCCAGGATAATTCTTGACGCTGCGTCAATGTCAACCGCAGAATGCGACGATGGTGTCTTCGAGGATCTCGGCGACCTGATGGATCGACGACTCCGTGGCCCACTCGACACGGGCGTGCGCTCCGGCGCCGTCGACCCCGAACAGCAGGCACTGGATGCCGGCCTCCCGGACCAGGCCGGCGTCGGTCCAGAACGGCTCGCCCCTCTGCACGACAGCGTGGCCGAGCACCCGTTCGGCCTGCTCGTCGAGCAGGCGCACGATGGGCCAGTTTGGATCGGCCTCGAATGCGCCGCGGGCGACGAGACGGGTGAGGTCGTAGCGGAAGTCGGCGGTGTCACGGGCCAGGCGATCGAGGAGGCGCCGCAGCTCGGCCTCGATCCGCTCCGGGGTCTCGCCGGGCAGCGTGCGCCGCTCGATGGTGAGGGTGGCACTCGCGGCGACGGTCGCGGCATCCGTACCGCCGGTGATCGTGGCGACCCGGACGCTGCCGTGGCCGAGCAGCGGGTGCGCGGGTTTCTGCTCAATGCCGGCCCGGAGCTCATCGAGGCCCTGAAGCACCAGGCCGGCATGCCGGATGGCGTCGACGCCCTGGCCGGGCATCGACCCGTGGGCCGCCCGCCCGTGCAGGGTGAGCTCGAACCAGGCGAAACCACGGTGGCAGACGGTGAGGCTGAGCTCGCTCGGCTCCACGACGATGGCCGCGTCGGCGGTGAACCGCCGCAGCACCTCCTCGGTGCCCAGGCTGCCGAATTCTTCGTCGGCCACCAGCGTCACCAGCAGATCGCCGGCCAGCGGCGTGAGGGTGGCCCGGTGCGCGGCGACCAGGACGGCGGCCAGGCCTCCCTTGGTATCGAAGGCACCGCGACCGTGCACCCGGTCGGAGTGCCGGGCGCCGGAGAACGGGTCGCCCTCGTAGCCGTCGACCCCGACAGTGTCGAGGTGGGCGTTGAGCATCAGGGAGGCACCCTCGCCGGTGCCGCGCTTGATGCCGACGATGGACGGCCGGCCGGTGCGTTCCTCCAGCCGATGCACCTCGAAACCTCGCGCGGCCAGCCACTGGGCGCACCAGTCGGCGATCTCGGCCTCGCCGGCGCCGTCCGGGTAGAGGTCGGGGTTGGTGGAATCGATTGCGATGAGGCGGGCGGCCAGCACGACGGGATCCAGGTGACCGTTGTCACCAGGCTCGAGTGAGCCGGGTTCGAGGGCGCCGGTCGGGCCCGGCTCGTGAGAAGGGTTCGTCGCCATTCACCGAACCTAGTGCCCGATGGCCCGGTCCGGCAGGGGGCCTCCCCCGGCGGCCCGGCGGAGCACTGTTTACCCTGGCGGTGGTTTCGGCCAGAATTGCATGATGGGAGACGAAGCCGCCGTGGATGCTCCGGCGACGCCGGAGCGGGCATCCGCGAACGCGCCGCTTCGCCTGCTTGCGGCGGCACTGATTTCGACCTCGGCGGTGCTGTTGTTCGCACTGCGGATGCCGCTGCCCGGCTACGCCACGCTCGCGGCGGCCCTGCTCGTGGCCGTGCTGGTGGACCGGGCGCTGTTCCGCGACCTGCTCCTCATAGCGGTCGGGCTCCTGATCATCAGCACCATCTCGGTCGAGGCCGACATCAGTTATTCCAACATGGCACTGATGGGGGTGGTGCTCTCGGCCGCGGTGGCCGTGCCGTACCTCATCTCACGGCGCGCCTTCGGGGACCGCCAGGTCTGGTTCCCGATCAAGACCGGGCAGCGCTGGACCACTCTGGAACGCTGGTACCTGGTGGGTGTGCTGCTGCTGGGGTACCTCATTCTGCCGAGCTATTTCATCCGCTCCGGCGCCTACTTGAATTGGCCGAGCATCAGCGCGCCCGACGAGCTCGGCCGGCTCTTCGTTGGCGTGGGATTCGTGGGCATCTGGGACGAACTGTTCTTCATCTGCACGGTGTTCGCCCTGTTCAGGCGGCACTTCTCCTTCTGGACGGCGAACCTCCTGCAGATGGTGATCTTCGTCTCGTTCCTGTGGGAACTCGGTTACCGCAGCTGGGGGCCGCTGCTGACGATCCCTTTCGCCCTGCTGCAGGGCTACACCTTCTCGATCACGAAATCGCTGACCTACGTGGTCTGCGTGCACCTGCTCTTCGACCTCGCGGTGTTCCTCGTGCTGGTGCACGCCCACAACCGCGACTGGCTGACGATCTTCCCCTACTGACCGGGCTGACCGGGCTGACCGGGCTGACCGGGCTGACCGGACTACCTTCGGGTTTGCCGTGAGGGCCTTGCCGGGAGTCAAGACGCGATATATCTTGAGATGCATTGAACGCGATATATCGCGAAGGAGAAGACTATGACGCAGGAAAAATGGCTCGTCGCCCCCGGGCAGACGAAGGTCATCGATGTTGAGCTGGTTCGCTCGCTCAAAGTGGGCCTGATCGGTGGAAAAGTGGACGTGATCGGCAGCGACGAACCGGGCGCGCGCATCGAGGTGCACAGCGTCTCGGGCAAGGACCTCAAGATCTCGGTGGTCGATGACACCCTCGAGATCGATCACCCCCAGCTGCGCTGGGACAACTTCATCGACGTGTTCGCCTCCTTCCGCGGCAGCGCCAAGGCCGAGGTGAGCATCACCGTCCCCCGCGATGTCGCCATGAAATTCGGCGTCGTCACAGCTGACGCCCTCGTAACGGGGCTGCGCAATGACGCCAAGCTCAGCACGGTCTCCGGCGACCTCGTGGTCGACGACATCATCGGCGACCTCGAGCTCAACGGCGTGAACGGGGAGATGTCGGTTCGCAATCACACCGGCAACATCGTGGCGCACACTGTATCCGGCGACGTCACCGCGAGCGGCGACATCGGCCGGTTCACCGTCGACGGCGTCACGAGCGCTGTCTTCCTCGATATCGACGGCGTACCAGACCAGGTCTCCACCAACCTCGTCAGCGGCAGCCTGACCGTGCGCATCGGCGCCGACGTGCCGACCCGCTACAAGATCAACACCGTCTCCGGCACCCTGCAGCTGGACAACCAGACCATCCGCGGCACCCTCGGCAAGGGGTACGACGGCAGCACCGGCAACCTCGACGGTGCCTGGCTCGACCTGCGCGCGAACTCGGTATCCGGAAACATCTCGGTCATCCGCCGCCACGGCGCCGGCGTCAACGACGCGGGCAGCACGGCCGGCAGCACCGAGACCGCGGGTGACGGAGCGTCATCATGACCCCGATCTTCGCCCACGGCAGCCTGCGCCTCTACCTGCTGAGCCTGCTTGCCGAGCGTCCTCGGCACGGTTACGAGCTTATCCAGGCACTGAGCGACCGCTTCGGCGGCACCTACAGCCCGAGCGCCGGGACCATCTACCCGCGCCTGGCAAAGCTCGAGGAGGAGGGACTGGTCACCAAGACGGCCGGCGACCGCAAGACCGTATACGAGATCACCGACGCCGGCCGCGCCGAGCTCGCCGCCCGCGCCGACGACCTGGCCAATATCGAGAGCGAGGTCACCGACTCGGTGCGTCGCCTCGCCGACGAGGTTCGTACGGGGGTCACCGAGGCCATGAAGAGCCTGCGCGCCGACCTGGCCTCGGCCGCCCGCCAGAAGCCGCCAGAGCCGACGAAGTCCACGGCGGACGCCCGCCCCACCGGCGACGCGAACCTGGCGCTGAGGGAGGCCGACATGGTGCTCAACGAGTTCCGGCAGCAGGTGCGCGCCGACCTGCGCCGCCAGGCCTACCGTTCGACGATGCCGGTCGACACCGTGCCGGAACTGCGGCGCCAGCTCGACGCCGTGCGCGCCAGCATCCGCGACTCGCTCACGCGGTAACCTGCGCGGCAGCTGGGAGAGTCCGGACGCACGGTGGAGGCCCGGACTCTCCAGGCACAGCGTGCGGAACTACGGGCCCATCAGCCGGAACGATGCGAACGACCGACCGGACTTCAGCTGCGAAAACGCCCGGCTGATCCTGTCAATGTGCCGACAACTTGACAGCGAGGTGCATCGGAGTAGTGTCGTCCCTCGTGACACCAGAGGGGAACCCCCCAGCACCCGAAGCCCGATCACCGAAACGGTGGATAATCGGCGAACCGCTCGCCAGCGAACACCTGGACGGGCAGCTGCTTCCGAAGCACCTGGCGCTGCCGATTTTCGCCAGCGACCCGCTGTCCAGCGTCGCGTACGCTCCGCAGGAACTGCTGATGATCCTGACCCTCGGCGGGCTCGCCTTCCTGAGCTTCGCACCCTGGGTCGCGGCCGTGGTCGTGCTGCTCCTGGTGGTGGTGGTGGCCTCCTACCGGCAACTCATCAAGGCCTATCCCAACGGTGGTGGCGACTACGAAGTCGCCTCCAAGAACCTCGGCGAGAAGGCCGGCCTCGTCGTCGCATCCGCCCTGCTCGTGGACTACGTGATGACCGTCGTGGTCTCGGTGTCCAGCGGCGTGGACAACATCATCTCGGCGCTGCCCGGGCTGGCACCACTACGGGTGGAACTGGCCGTGCTTTTTGTCATCGTGCTCGCCGCCGTCAACCTGCGGGGAGTCGCCGAGTCGAGCAAGGCCTTCGCTCTGCCCACCTACCTGTTCATCGGCAGCGTGCTGCTGATGATCGTCGTCGGCCTGGGCCGTGTGGCCCTGGGCGACGCGCCGGTCGCGGAGTCGGCGGGATTCGAGGTGGAGGCCCACAACCTCGCCCAGACGGCGTTCATCCTGCTACTTCTGCGCTCCTTCGCCAGCGGATGTAGCGCCCTGACCGGCGTAGAAGCCATCGCCAACGGCGTGCCGGCCTTCAAGCGCCCCAAGATCAAGAACGCCCAGATCACCCTGACCCTGATGGGCGGCATCGCCATTGTGCTGTTCGTGGGGCTCACCGCGCTGGCGCTGTTCTCCAAGGTGCACTACGCGGAGAACCCCTGCGACCTGATCGGCTGGGCGGAGTGCGAGACCCAGCCCCAGCGCAGCCTGATCGCCCAGATCGCTGCGGCCACCTTCGGTAACAACTCGCTGATGTTCTTCATCCTGCAGGGTGCAACGGCCCTGATCCTGCTGCTGGCCGCGAACACGGCCTTCAACGGGTTCCCGCTGCTCGGCAGCGTGCTGGCCCGCGACTCCTACGCGCCCAAGTCGCTGAGCACCCGCGGCGACCGACTGATCTACTCGAACGGCGTTGTGCTGCTCGCTCTGGCCGCCATCGTGATCATCGTGATCTACCAGGCCAACCTCACGGTGCTGATCCAGCTCTACATCATCGGCGTTTTCGTGTCGTTCACCATCGGCCAGACCGGCATGGTGAAGCACTGGCTGACCCTCTTGAAGACGGATCCGCCCAACCGGGGTTCGATCATCCGGAGCCTCTCGATCAACGGTTTCGGGGCCGCGCTCACCGGCGTGGTGCTGATCGTCGTCACGATCACCAAGTTCACCCATGGCGCCTGGCTGGTGTTCCTGATGATGCCGATCCTGTTCGTGCTGATGATCGGCGTGAACCGGTACTACCGCGACGTGGCCAAGGAGATCGAGGTCGACCCGATCACAACGTTCGGTTCGCAGGGCGACCACGCCATCGTGCTCGTGGGCAAGATGCAGAAGCCCGTGCTCAAGGCCCTCGACTACGCCATCGCGGCCAGGCACGTGAGCCTGGAGGCCGTGCACGTGTCGATCGACGAGGAGGAGACCGAGGACCTCATCATCGACTGGGCCAAGCAGAACATCCAGGTGCCGCTGAACATCGTGGCGTCGCCGTACCGCGACATCAGCTGGCCGCTGATCTGTTACATCAAGGACCGCCGCGAGGAGTACGGCTCCGAGGTTGTCACCGTGTACACGCCGATCTACATCGTCGGGCACTGGTGGGAGTCGCTGCTGCACAACCACAAGGCCCGCCGACTGCGCCAGAAGCTGATGCTCGTGCACGGCGTGACCATAGCGCTGGTGCCGTGGCTGCTGGACTCCTCTGAGCTCATCTACGGGCGCAGGTCCCGACCGATCCCCGGCCAGGAGCGTCGCGGTGAGCCCGTGCGCTCGCACCCGATCCCCCGTAAGCCCCTAGCTCCGGCGGGCATGGACACGACGAGCGTCGCAGTGCAGACAGAGGATATCGGCCCCAAGTCGAGCCCGGCCAGCCCGCCCATGAAACCGCGGCCCCGGCCGGTCAACCCGAACCGGCGCAAGCGCAAGTAAGCACGCGTCAGAGCAGGGCGAAGACCTGCCAAGCGATGGTCCGGCCGGCCCGTCGGGCGCCGATGGTGCTGGCCTGTGGCCCGTAGCCGGCCAGGAAGATCCGCGGGTCCGTCCAGGAGGAGCCGGCGCCGACCACGAGCCCGCCCGCCTGATCGCGCAGCTTGAGCGGTGCCAGGTGGCGCAGCTCCGGCCGGAACCCGGTGGCCCAGATGATCGCGTCCGCTTCGGTGACGGAGCCGTCGGCCCACCGCACCCCGGTCGGCTCCAGGCCGACGAACATCGGCCGCGCCACCAGGGTGCCCCTGTCGATACCGCCCTGGATGCGTCGGCTGACCGGTACGCCGGTGCCGCTGACGATGCTCGGCAGCGCGCGGCCATTGCGGGCGGCGTCGTCCTGCATGGCCACCGCGGCCGATGCCCCCTCGAGATCAAGATGCTCGGTGTGCACCCAATCGATCGGGCGACGCGAGGCCCAGGTCAGGCTCGCCGCGACACCCTCCAACTCGAGCATGAAGCCGATCGCGGAGGTGCCGCCACCGACCACAACGACCCGCTGACCGGCGAATTCGGCGGCATCCCTGAAGCCCGCGGTGTGCAGCTGGCGGCCGGCGAACCGCCCGGCGCCCGGGTAGTGCGGCACAAACGGTGCGCCCCAGGTGCCGGTGGCATTGACGAGCAAGCCGGCGAGGGTCTCCCGCTCGCCGTAGACCGGGGACGTTGTGCGCACGACGAGGTCGGCTCGTCGGTTGAACACCGATTGAACCGAGACCGGGCGCACGACGTTGAGTTCAAAATGCTCCTCGAAGCGTCGGTAGTACTCGCTCACCACGTCCCGCGCGGGCCGGGAACGGTCGGCGTTCTCGAAGCTCAGGCCGAGCTCGTTCAGGCCGGGGAGGTCGTTGACCCTGTGAGCAGCGCCGAGGCGCAGGGACTCCCAGCGGTATTGCCAGGCGCCACCGGCATCAGCACCGCGGTCGAAGATCACGAAATCACGCCCCGCCGTGAGCCCGAACCGCTTGAGGTGGTACGCCACGGAGAGTCCGGCCTGGCCGGAACCGATGATCACCACCGGCACAGCCGTGGCGTTCACCATGCGTCCTCTTCCCTGGGGTTCTGACCGCGGAACCGCGGCATCGGGGCGAGAGGCCCACCATGCTAAACTAGCGGCTAGATTTCACTATTCCGTTCGGCAACTCCCGGGTGACTCATCACTCACCCGGCCTGGCATCGTTAGGGGGTCACGCATGGGGCGCGGCCGTCAAAAAGCAAAGCACACCAAGGTTGCCCGCGAGCTGAAGTACTTCAGCCCGGACACCAACTACAACGCGCTCGAACGCGAGCTCACCGGGCATCCGGTGACCGACCCGCGGCTCGACGAGGACCTGGCCAAGTGGCCGGAGTACGAAGCGAACAAGACGACGTCGGACGAGTCGGACGACTATGTCGACCACTACGACACCGAAGACGAGAAGAAGCGCGCCTAGCCCGTTTCTCGATCAGCCGCGCACGTTCTCGTGCGCGGCTGTCGTGTTGGCGCGCCCGTCGACCGCTTCCCGGGCAACTCTCAGCGTCGGTTCCGCCCCCAGGCAGTTGCCTCGGGGCGGTCCGTTGTCGCGCCCGGCGGCCGGGTGAGACGGGGTCAGGCGGCGTAGCCGCCGACCAGGCGAACGGCCCCGCCGTTGACGCCCTTGGCTCCCTGCTCGAAGCCGGTGAGGTCGTGCGGCGCCATCGAGACTCGGCCGGCGACCCAGGACGGGATGCCTTCGTTTTGCAGGCGGGCGATCACGGATGACGCGGCGTGTGCCGCGACGACGGCGAACATGCCCACGCCGAGGTTCCAGGTGCCTTCTGCGCTCTCCAGCGTGGAGCCGGCCATGTCGCCGAGCACCCTGAAGACCGCAGGAGGTGACCAGGTGGACCTGTCGACCTCGACCCAGCTGCCCACGGGCAGCACCCGGGCCAGGTTGGCGGCGATGCCGCCACCGGTGACGTGGCTGAGCGAGTGCACAACGCCGGCCAGTTCGGGGTCGGAAAGCACGCTGAGCAGCGGGCCGGTGTAGAGCCGGGTGGGCTCGAGCAGCGCCTCACCGACGACCCCGCCGAGCTCGGCGGAGGTGTCGGTGTAGCCGATGCCGCGCTGGGCGAGGATGTGCCGCACCAGGGAGAAACCGTTGGAGTGCAGACCGGAGGAGGCCATCGCGATGACGACGTCGCCCGACTGCACGCGCTCGGCGCCGAGAACCTGGTCGGCCTCGACGACACCCGTCGCGGCTCCCGCCACGTCGTAGTCGTCGGGTCCGAGCAGGCCCGGGTGTTCGGCGGTCTCCCCGCCGACGAGGGCGGTGCCGGTGGCGGCGCAGGCCCTGGCGATGCCCTCGACGATGGACGCGATGCGCTCGGGGACGACCTTGCCGCAGGCGATGTAGTCGGTCATGAACAGGGGGCGTGCGCCGACGACGATGATGTCGTCGACGACCATGCCCACCAGGTCCTGGCCGATGGTGTCGTGCTTGTCGAGCGCCTGGGCGATGGCGACCTTGGTGCCGACGCCATCCGTCGAGGTGGCCAGCAGCGGGCGCGTGAAGCCGGTGAGGAACGACACGTCGTAGAGACCGGCGAAACCGCCGAAGCCGCCGAGCACCTCTGGACCGTGGGTGGCCGAGACGGCGGTTTTCATCAGGGACACCGCGAGGTCACCCGCATGGGTGTCGACTCCGGCGGCGGCGTAGCTTGCGTTGCTCATTCTGGTCTTCCGGGATCGCCGAACGGGACCTGACCGTGTTCGATGAGCACGGTGGCTCGCTCCGGGTCAGGGGTGAGCACGCTCTCGAACTCGGCGTCGGGACCTGGATCGCATCCGTCGGAGGTGGAGAAGTCGCGCTCGAGGAGGTTCTTGCCCAGGTGCTGGGTCTCGGGCAGCTTGATCGGGTACACGCCGGTGAAGCAGGCTGTGCACAGGCTCTCTCGCGGCTGCTCGGTGGCGGCGATCATGCCGTCCTCCGAGAGGTAGCCGAGCGAGTCGGCGCCGATGGCCTGCCGCACCTCATCGACGCCGAGGCCGGTGGCGATGAGTTCCGCACGGGAGGCGAAGTCGATGCCGTAGAAGCACGGCCAGGTGATCGGCGGGCTGGAGATGCGCACGTGCACCTCGGCGGCGCCGGCCTCGCGGAGCATGCTGACCAGGGCGCGCTGGGTGTTGCCGCGCACGATGGAGTCGTCGACGACGATCAACCGCTTGCCCTTGATCACGGCCTTGAGCGGGTTGAGCTTGAGCTTGATGCCGCGCTGGCGGATGGTTTCCGACGGCTGGATGAAGGTGCGCCCCACGTAGGTGTTCTTGACCAGGCCCTGGCCGAACGGTATGCCGGATGCCTGGGCGTAGCCGATTGCCGCGGGGGTGCCGGACTCGGGGGTGGGGATGACGAGGTCGGCTTCGACGGGATACTCGGCGGCGAGCTGGCGGCCCATCTCGACGCGGGCTTCGTGCACGCCGCGGCCGGCGATGGTGGTGTCGGGCCGGGCGAGGTAGACGTACTCGAACACGCATCCGGCGCGCTTGACCTGGGCGAATCGCTGGCTGCGCAGGCCGTCCTCGTCGATGGTGATCAGCTCTCCGGGTTCGACCTCCCGCACGAAGCTGGCGCCGACGATGTCGAGGGCGGCGGTTTCGGAGGCGACGACCCAGCCGCGCTCGAGCCGGCCGAGCACCAGCGGGCGCACGCCCTGCGGGTCGCGGGCGGCGTAGAGGGTGGTTTCGTCCATGAAGACCAGGCAGAAGGCGCCGCGCAGGCGCGGGAGCACCTCCATGGCGGTGGTTTCGAGGGTGTGGTCGAGGTCGCCGGTGAGCAGGGCGGTGATCACCGCCGTGTCGGTGGTGTTGCCGCGGGCCAGTTCGCCGTCAACCTTGGGGTAGCGCTCGCGCACCAGCTCGAGGAGCTCGGCGGTGTTGGTGAGGTTGCCGTTGTGGCCGAGCGCGACGGTGCCGGCTGCGGTGCGGCCGAGGGTGGGCTGGGCGTTCTGCCAGCTCGACGACCCGGTCGTGGAGTAGCGGGTGTGCCCCACCGCGAGATGGCCGAGCAGGGTGCTGAGCGAGGCCTCGTTGAAGACCTGGGAGACCAGGCCCATGTCCTTGTAGATGAGGATCTTCGAGCCGTCGCTGGTCGCGATACCCGCCGATTCCTGGCCGCGGTGCTGCAGGGCGTACAGGCCGAAGTAGCTGAGCTTGGCTACCTCTTCGCCCGGAGCCCAGACGCCGAAGACTCCACAGGCATCCTGCGGACCCTTCTCGCCAGGAAGAAGATCATGATTCAGTCGTCCGTCGCCACCGGGCAAGCCGCAGCCCCTTTACTAGGAATTCTCGTTGGAAGGTTGGGGGTCGGATCCAGGATCCGCATTCTCGAAGGCGCGTGTTGAGTTCGCGTCAAGTCTATCGACGACGACCGTGGTTGAGGAGCGACCGACGATTCGATCGAGCACCATGGCGACGAGGCAGCTGACCGCGACACCGATCGCGACGCCGCCCAGCAGCAGGAATCCGAAGACCTGGGCCGGATCGAAGTCGGCGTTCCGCGGATAGATCACGGTGAGCAGCAGGGCCAGGAGGGCGCCGACGACGGCGCCGACGATCATGAAGCTGGTGTACCTGGGCGACCGACGCACAACGAGAGTGTCCTCCGACACGACGGTCTCGGTGGGTTCGACGGGTACCGGGGTTCCGGCGACGACGGCAGGGCCGGGCCGGATCGCGGCTGGCTGAACGCTGCCGGGCTGTCGCGTCTCGGCGTCGTCGTGCTGATCTGCGGAGCTCACGCTTCTATTGTCGCACGCGGCATCCGTCAGACTGGGCCGGTGAACGATTTCAGCAGGACCAACCGGATCGCCGTGCTCGGCAGCGCCAACATGGACCTCGTGGTGCGCCAGCCCCGCCTACCGAAGCCCGGCGAGACGATGTTCGGCACCGGCTTCAGCACCGTGCCCGGCGGCAAGGGCCTGAACCAGGCCGTGGCCGCGGCCCGGCAGGGCGGCGACATCGATTTCATCGGCGCCATCGGCGCGGACGGCTACGGCCGCGAGCTGCGGGACCTCGTGGCCGGCGAGGGCATCGGTGCGGTCGGCCTGGCCGAGGTATCGGCGCCGACGGGCACCGCGCACATCTCTGTCGTGGACTCCGGCGAGAACTCGATCGTCGTGGTGTCCGGCGCCAACGCCACGGTGACCGCGCTGACCGCGGAGCAGGAATCGACGATTCAGCGGGCCTCGTTCTTGGTGATGCAGTGCGAACTTCCGGTGGCGGCGCTGGCGGCGGCCATCACGATCGCCCGGGCGAACGGCGTCTTCACGGTGCTCACCCCCGCGCCCGTCGTTGAGTTGCCGGCGGGTTTCCTGGCGTCGGTGGACCTGGTCGTGCCCAACCAGATCGAGGCCGCCGAACTCACCGGTGAGAGCGATCCGGCCCGCGCCGCCGAGGTGCTCAGTAACGCCCGCACCTGGGCGATCGTGACCCTCGGCGCCGAAGGATGCATCGTCGCCTACGACGGCACGGTGTTGGGGCTGGCACCCGCCCGACCGGTCACGGCCGTGGACACGACCGCCGCGGGCGACACCTTCGTGGGCGCGCTGGTGGCGCGACTGGCTGCGGTGCAGTCGCCCGGCGCCGTGTCCGCCGCCGGCATCACCGAGGAGCGGATGATCGACGCCGTGCGCTGGGCCACCGTGGCGTCGTCGATCTCGGTGACCAGGCACGGCGCCACCAGCTCGATGCCGTCGCGGGCCGAGGTCAGCGCCGTCCTGGCCTGAGCCGCGCACCGCAACTGTTGCCGATCCGGACCTCTGCGCCCGGTGCACCGGACGCAGGTGTCCGCACGGGGAACAGAACCGGGGCACAGGGTGCGGCTAGGGGTACAGCGGCAGCTCCGCGCTGAGGTCGGCGCGCTGCCCGGAGGCGTGGATGCGGCCGGAGGCGAGACCGTCGCTCCAGGCCAGGGTGCCGGTGGCCAGGCCGAGCCAGGTGGCGACATCCGTTTCGACGACGTTGGGCGGGGTGCCGCGGGTGTGCCGGGGGCCGGCGATGCACTGGGTGGCGCCGAACGGGGGAACCCGCACCTCGACGGTGTTGCCCTCGGCCTGCTCGGCGAGGAGTTGCAGGGTGTACCGCACGGCGAGCGCTCGGGTGTCGCGGGTCGCGCCCGCTTCGTCGGCCAGGTACGCCTTCACGGCGGTTCTGCCCAACCCGTCATCGATCCTCGCGCGTGCCATGCTCCCAGTCTGCCGCCTCCTGACGGTTCTGTGACGCCCCGCAGGCGCTCGGGTGCGCACGACCGTGTTCGCCGGGTAGCCTGATCCGGTGAGAATATTGGTCCTCGGTTCCGGTGCCCGCGAGCACGCCATCGTCACTGCCCTCCTGCGTGAGGAGCCGCGACCCCACGTGATCGCCGCCCCCGGCAACGCCGGCATCGCCGCCGACGTACCCGTGGTCGATCTTGATCCCACCGACTCAGACGTGGTGACGAACTTCGCGCAGGAACACAACATCGACCTCGTCGTGGTGGGGCCCGAGGCACCGCTGGTGGCCGGCGTCGCCGACGCCCTGCGCACCCGCGGTATCCCCGTGTTCGGCCCGGGCCAGGCCGCCGCCGCCCTCGAGGGCAGCAAGACCTTCGCCAAGCGCATCATGGACGAGGCCGGCGTGCCCACCGGCCGCGCCGTGCGCGCGGGCAACCTCGCCGAGGCGCAGGGCGCCCTCGACGAGTACGGCGCTCCCTACGTGGTGAAGGCCGACGGCCTGGCCGCCGGCAAGGGTGTGCTCGTCACCACCGACCGTGATGACGCCCTCGCCCACGCGGTGCGTTGGTTGCAGCACGGCGCCGTGCTCGTCGAAGAGTTCCTCTCCGGCCAGGAGGTGTCCCTCTTCTTCCTCAGCGACGGCCACACCGTGCTGCCGCTCTCCCCCGCCCAGGACTACAAGCGCCTCGCCGACAATGACGAGGGCCCCAACACCGGCGGCATGGGCGCCTACTCGCCTCTGCCCTGGCTCGATGCCGGCTTCGGCAGCGAGACCGCTTTCGTCGACGAGGTCATCAAGACGATCGCGCTGCCCACCGTGCGCCGGCTCGCCGCCGAGGACACCCCGTTCATCGGGCTGCTCTACTGCGGGCTGATTCTCACGGATGCCGGCATCCGGGTAATCGAATTCAACGCACGCTTCGGCGACCCGGAGACCCAGGTGGTGCTGCCGCGCCTGGTGACGCCGCTGTCCGGCCTGCTGCTGGCCGCCTCGACCGGAGAACTGGCCGGGCTGCCCCGCCCGGAGTTCTCCACCGACGCCGCCGTGACCGTGGTGATCGCCAGCGAGAACTACCCGGAGACCCCCGTGACCGGACGCGTGATCACCGGGCTGGCCGAGGCCGCGACCGTGACCGGTGTGAGCATCGCGCACGCCGCGACCGCCCTGGCCGGTTCGGCGATGGTCGCCACCGGCGGCCGGGTGCTCAGCGTCGTGGCCGTTGGCGCCGACTTCACCGAGGCCCGCGCGCGCGCCTACGAGGCCGTCGGGTTGATCGGGCTCGAGGGTTCTCAGCACCGCGGAGACATCGCCGCCAAGGTCGCGAACTAATGGCCGCTCTGGCCCTGGCGGGCTGGCAGCACGTCTACTCGGGCAAGGTGCGCGACCTGTACGTACCGGACGGTGCGACCGGCCTGGCCGACGCCGACCGGGTCCTCGTCGTGGCCAGCGACCGGGTGAGCGCGTTTGACCACGTCCTCGAACCGGGCATCCCCGGCAAGGGCGAACTGCTCACCACCCTGAGCCTGTGGTGGTTCGACCAGCTCGACGGTGTGCCCAACCACCTCGTACCCGACCACCGGGTTGATGCGTCGAGCCTGATCCCCGCCGCCGTCGCCGGCCGGGCGATGCTCTGCAAGACCCTGGACATGTACCCGATCGAGTGCGTCGTGCGCGGCTACCTCACCGGCTCCGGCTGGCTCGAGTACGTCGCCAGCCAGACTGTCTGCGGCATCCCGCTGCCCGACGGCCTGCAGAACGGCGACAGGCTGCCCGAACCGATCTATACGCCGGCGTGGAAGGCCCCGATGGGCGAGCACGACGAGAACATCTCGTTCGAGCGCACCGTGGAACTCGTGGGCGCCGACGTGGCCGCGGCGCTGCGGGACGCATCGCTGGAGATCTTCAACCGGGCCTCCGTGATCGCGGAAACCGCCGGCGTGATCCTGGCCGACACCAAGTTCGAGTTCGGCGCCGACCGCGCCACCGGTCTGCTGACTCTCGGCGACGAGGTGCTCACCAGCGACTCCAGCCGGTACTGGGATGCGGCGCGATGGCTGGACGGTGCCACCCCCAGTGAGCGCATGGCCAGCTTCGACAAGCAGATCGTGCGCGACTGGTTGGCCGCGAACTGGGACCAGACCGGCACCCCGCCGGAGCTGCCCGCCGAGATCGTGGCGCAGACCGCGGCCCGGTACCGGGAGCTGCTCGGGCTGCTGACCGCCGCGTAGCGGGGACCTCGCAGCACTCCGTCGATCCGGCGGCACGGGTTGTCTGCGGCGGCACGGGTTGAGACACGGGCCGCGGGGCACTACACCTGCCGCGGGCACCAACACGTGCCACAAGTGGGCATGGGCCCGACCGGGGCGGGTGGATCAGGTAGCGGAGCGGGAGCCTCGGGCGGCGCGTTTGGCGCGGCGGGTGAGGCCGTGCACCGTGGCCTGGAACTCCTTGACGCTCAGCGGTCGCCCGGGCAGCTTGGGTCGGGGCTTCTCCGGCATCCGCAGCCCGTCGAGAACGAGGGAGAGCTGCCGGCGCCACTGGCCGGTGTAACCACCGCCGAGGGTGCCCAGCGACCCGATCATGGTGACGAGCACGGCCAGGTCCATCGAGTCGACATCCGGGCGCAACTCGCCGTCTTTCTTGGCCTGCAGCACGAGGGCGGCGATGAAGCTCTCGAGCTCAACAGAAGGCCGGGCCGTGGGATCGATGGTCGCCATCCGCTTGAGGATCGGCGGCAGCGACGGGTCGGCCACCAGCCATTCGGCGAGGCGCTCGGTGTAGAGCACCACACCCGCCCAGGCCGACGGTGCCGCCTCGATCTCACCGCGCACGGCGAACAGTTCGGCGAGGGCGATGTCGTACAGGGCCCTGACCAGGTCGTCGCGGGTGGGAAAGTTGCGGTAGAGGGTGGCAACGCCCACATCGGCGCGGCGGGCGATCTCTTCGAGCGAGGCGTCGACGCCGTGCTCGGCGATCATGCTGCGGGCTTCGTCGATGAGACGTTCCCGGTTCTGCCGGGCGTCGCGGCGCCGCGGTTGGGACGCGTCCTGCGGGGGCCGGGCAGAGGTAGTCATGGGGTCGATTCTAGATCCCCTTCCTGCGAGGTCGCGGAGGGAAGCCTCCCCGCAACCCGGGCCGGCGGGGCGGCGCCCAGCGGCCTGGCGGGTCCGCCCGCCCGGCTGCACCCAGTACTGGGGTACCGGGCGCCCGCCACGAACTGTGGACCGTGGGCCGATGTGGTGCGCGCGCCGGGCTCCTAGCGTGATTGGTATGCGAAAGAACACACATGGTTGAGGCACGCACGCTCACGCAACGCTAGGGCGAACGAACCACCGTCGATGGGATCGACGAATCGACGGTCAAGGCGCACGTGGGGCGGGTGTTGTTCAAGCAGGGCCTCCGCGATCGGGTCGAGGCCGTGATCCTCGCCTACAGACTCGGAATCGTGGGCCGCTGAACACCCCGGTCGGTATGACACCGCCGGTCGCCCCCACGATGCCGACCTCGCGGGTTACCGTTAGTCGCGGGAACCGGCCGAAGTCACCCCGCCGCATCGCCGCCCGCGCGCTCCCCCGGCCCGACCTCGAGGACCTCAGAACATGACCCAGCACGACAGCACCGTCGCCGAGGGCCTCGACGCCCACCTCGCGTTCGCCCGGCGGATGGACCGCATCGACGGGCTCGGCCACTACCGCCGCCGGTTCGTGGGCCTGGACGACACCGCCGCGGCCGGCCCCGACGCCCCGTCGATCGTCTACCTCGACGGCAATTCCCTGGGCCGCCCCACCATCGCCAGCGTGGCGCGCATCACCGAGTTCCTCGGCACCGCCTGGGGAACCCGGCTGATCCGCGGCTGGGACGACGAGTGGATGGCACTGCCGCTGACCATCGGCGACGCGCTCGGCACGGCCGCCCTCGGCGCCGGCCCCGGCCAGGTGTACATCGGCGACTCCACCACCGTGACCCTCTACAAGCTCGCCCGGGCCGCCGTCGACTCGCTGCCGCAGCGCAGCGAGATCGTGCTCGACACCGACAACTTCCCCACCGACCGGTACGTGCTCGCCGGCATCGCCGCGGAGCGCGGCCTCACCCTGCGCTGGATCGAGTCGAGCAGCACCGGCGGGGTCACCGTGGACCAGGTGCGCGCCGTGGTGAGCCCGCAGACCGCGCTCGTGGTGCTCAGCCACGTGGCCTACCGCTCCGGCTACCTCGCCGACGTGCCCGCGATCACCGCCGCCGTGCACGAGGCCGGCGCCCTGGTGCTCTGGGACCTCTGCCACTCGGCCGGCTCCGTGCCGGTGAATCTCGACCTCGACGGCGTCGACCTGGCCGTGGGCTGCAGCTACAAGTACCTCAACGGCGGACCCGGCGCCCCCGCGTTCGGCTATGTGCGTGCCGAGCTGCAACCGGACCTGACCCAGCCGATCCAGGGCTGGATGGGCGCCGCCGACGTGTTCGCGATGGGGCCGGAGTACGTGCCGGCCGCAGGCATCCGCCGCTTCATGAGCGGCACGCCCGCGATCGTGGGCATGCTCGCCATGCAGGACACCATCGCCATGATCGACGAGGTGGGCATCGACGAGGTGCGCGCCAAGTCGGTGGCACTGACCGAGTTCGCGCTGGACCTGGTGGATGCCTGGCTGGTGCCGATGGGCGTCACCGTGGCGTCCCCACGCGAGCACACCCACCGCGGCGGCCACATCACCGTGGACCATCCCGCCATGCGCCAGGTCACTCGGATCCTTTGGGAGCACGACGTGATCCCGGACTTCCGCGCGCCGGAGGGCCTGCGGATCGGGCTGTCGCCGCTGAGCACCAGCTTCGTGGAGACCTATGACGGCGTCGCGGCCGTGCGTGACGTGCTGCGCGGTATCCTGCTCGGCCAGGCCGGACTCGGCTCCCCTTCGGGCCTGTAGAATCGACGCATCCGCCCCCGACGTTTTACGGAGTGAGCCATGCCAACCATCGTCGTAGAAGTTATGCCCAAGGCAGAACTGCTCGATCCCCAGGGCAAGGCCGTCGCCGGCGCCCTCCGCCGCCTCGGCAAGACCGAGTTCACCGGCGTGCGCGTCGGCAAGCGGTTCGAACTCACCGTGGAGGGCCCCGCGGACGCCGCGCTGCTCGCCGAGGTGCAGGAACTCGCCGACACCGTGCTGTCCAACTCCGTGATCGAGGACGTCACCAGCATCTTCGTGCTCGAGGTCGCCGCCGGGGAAACGCACTGATGCGCATCGGCGTCGTCACCTTCCCGGGCTCGCTCGACGACCGCGACGCCCAGCGCGCCATCCGCCTGGCCGGCGCGACGCCGGTGGCCCTGTGGCACGGCGAGCACGACCTGCACGGCGTGGACGCCCTCGTGCTGCCCGGTGGGTTCAGCTACGGCGACTACCTGCGCTGCGGTGCGATCGCCAGCCTGTCGCCGATCATGGCCGAGGTCATCGACGCCGCGAACAAGGGGATGCCCGTGCTCGGCATCTGCAACGGCTTCCAGATGCTCACCGAGGCGCACCTGCTCGAGGGCGGGCTGATCCGCAATGAGGCCGGCGCGTTCATCTGCCGCGACCAGCGCCTGCGCATCGAGAACACCGACACCGCCTGGACCAACGGCTTCACCGCCGACCAGGAGATCACCATCCCGCTGAAGAACGGCGAGGGCGGCTTCATCGCCTCCGCCGACACCCTGGCCCGCCTCGAGGGCGAGGGCCGCGTGATCGCCCGCTACCTCGACGTGAACCCGAACGGCTCGCTCAACGAGATCGCCGGCATCAGCAATGCCCGCGGCAACGTCGTTGGCCTGATGCCGCACCCCGAGCATGCCGTGGAGCCCGGCTTCGGCCCCGACACCGCTGCCGCGATGCGCAGCGGCGTGGACGGGCTCGCGTTCTTCACCTCGGTGATCGAGCGTTCGCTGGTCAACGCGTAGTTTTCTCGGGGCCGAGTTGCCCTGTTTCGGACGAGTTGCCCCGGTGCGCCGGGGCAATTCGTCCGTTAAGGGGCAACTCGGTGGAGTAGACGGCGCTGACTAGACGGCGCTGGACGGCTCCCAGAGGTTGATGCCCAGGTCCACGGCATGTGCGTCGATCGCGGCGATCTCCTCGTCGGTGAAGACGAGGTTGTCGATCGCCGCGACGTTGGTCTCCAGCTGCGTGACCGAGGAGGCCCCCACGAGGGCCGAGGTGACGGTCTGGCGCCTGAGTACCCACGACAGCGCGAGCTGCGCGAGCGACTGGCCACGCGCATCCGCGATCTCGGTCAGGGCACGGATACGCCCCACCGTGGCATCGTTCACCATGTCGCGGCTCATCGAACCGGCCTGCGACGCGCGGGAGCCCTCCGGCACCCCGTTCAGGTAACGGTCGGTGAGCAGCCCCTGGGCCAGCGGGGAGAAGGCGATGCAGCCGACGCCGAGGTCGTCGAGGGTGTCGAGCAGGCCGTCTTCGACCCAGCGGTTGAACATCGAGTAGGACGGCTGGTGGATCAGCAGCGGCGTGCCGAGGTCGGCGAGGATCTCGGCGGCCTGCCGGGTGCGCTCGGGCGAGTACGAGGAGATGCCGGCGTACAGCGCCCGGCCGCTCGTGACGGCCGTGTGCAGCGCGCCCATGGTCTCCTCGAGCGGGGTGTCCGGGTCGGCGCGGTGGGAGTAGAAGATGTCGACGTAGTCCAGGCCCATCCGGTTCAGCGACGCATCGAGGCTGGACAGCAGGTACTTGCGCGAGCCGAAGTCACCGTATGGTCCGGGCCACATGTCGTAGCCGGCCTTGGTGGAGATGACGGTCTCGTCGCGGTGGGCGGAGAAGTCCTCGGCGAAGATGCGACCGAAGTTCGTCTCGGCGCTGCCGTAGGGCGGGCCGTAGTTGTTGGCCAGGTCGAAGTGGGTGATGCCGAGGTCGAAGGCGCGGCGCAGGATGGCGCGTTGCGTCTCAACCGGGGCGCCATCGCCGAAGTTCTGCCACAGGCCCAGCGAGATTGCGGGCAGCTTGAGGCCGCTCTGCCCGGTGCGGCGGTAGGGCATGGAGTCGTAACGGGTGTCTGCGGGAAGGTACGTCATCTCCTCATGCTGACACAGTGGTCTGACCAAGGGTCAAACCTTCGACGGATGCTCCGCTCAGACGAAGATGACAGGCTGGGACCCTACCTGTCCACCTCTGTCTTACGGAGTCCCACCCCGTGTCACCCCGCCTGCTCTACCGCATCCTGTCCATCGCCGAGGCGATCACCTGGACCATCCTGATCACCGCGATGCTGCTCAAGTACGTCTTCACCCCCGGCGACTTCGGTGACGGCGCCGTGCGGGTGGGCGGCTTCGTGCACGGACTGGTGTTCCTGGCCTACGGGATCACGGCCGTGCTCGTGGGCGTGAACCAGCGCTGGCGGCCCCGGCTGATGTTGCTCGCCGTGGCCACCGCCGTGGTGCCGTACGCGACGATCCCGTTCGACCGCTGGCTCGAGCGCCGCGACCTGCTCGACGGCACCTGGCGCCGGGAGGCCACGGACGACCCCCGCGACCACACCCTGGTGAGCCGACTGCTGCGGTTGGGGCTGGCGCGACCGGTGCTGCTCGCATCCGTGCTCGTGGTGGGCCTGGTGGCCGTGTTCACCACCCTGCTCGTGATGGGCCCGCCCGGCGGCGGCGCCTAACCGCGCTCCCCCTCGCCGGCCGGCGCTGACGTCAGTCGCGCAGCGGCGACCCGACGACGTCGAAGCGGAAGCCGCCGAACGTGCCTGTGAGCAGCGGGCGGGCTGCGCCGATCGAGGCTTGCACCTCGGGCAGAGCCAGTGACGCCCGGTGTGCTGCCGCGTTCTCCCAGAGCTCCACGACGAACACTGAGTTCGGTTCGTCGTCGTTTACGCCGACCTCGTAGGAGAGGCACCCGGCCACAGCCAGGCTGTCGTTTCGGCGCACGAGATGCGCGACGAGCTCGTCGCGCTTGCCGGGAACTGTCTCAAGCGTGCCTACATTCGCGAATGTCATGGCTCGAGGGTAGCGCGCGTTGTCCGCAACCGCGGGCGCGGGCTGCCGGGCCCGGATCGCGCGGGGCCGGCAGCCAGGCTCGAGCGGGCTCGGATCCGGATCGAAGCACACCCCGCCCGGTAGACTAAGCGGGTCAAGCATCCGCTATCTCTGGGAGAACGCCACTCGTGACCGCTGTTTCCAATACATCCTCCCGCGGCGTCGCTGACACCGTGACCAACGCGATCAACACTCCGGAGAAGGAGCAGCCGTACGCTGCCCTCGGGCTGACGCCCGGCGAATACGCCGAGATCCGTACCATCCTGGGCCGCCGCCCGACGTCGGGTGAGCTCGCCATGTACTCCGTCATGTGGAGCGAGCACTGTTCATACAAGAGCTCGAAGAAGTACCTGCGCCAGTTCGGCGACAAGGTCTCCCCCGCCATGAAGAAGAACCTGATGGTGGGCATGGGCGAGAACGCCGGCGTTCTCGACGTCGGCGAGGGCTGGGCGGTCACCTTCAAGATCGAGTCACACAACCACCCGTCCTACATCGAGCCGTTCCAGGGCGCCGCGACCGGCGTCGGCGGCATCGTGCGCGACATCATCTCGATGGGCGCCCGCCCGGTCGCCGTGATGGACGCGCTCCGCTTCGGCGACATCAACGACCCCGACACCGCCCGTGTCGTGCACGGTGTGGTCTCCGGCATCAGCTTCTACGGCAACTGCCTGGGCCTGCCCAACATCGGCGGCGAGACCTGGTTCGACAAGGTCTATCAGGGCAACCCGCTGGTCAACGCGCTCTCCGTTGGCGTGCTGCGCCACGAGGACCTGCACCTGGCCAACGCCTCGGGCGCCGGCAACAAGGTGGTGCTCTTCGGAGCCCGCACCGGCGGCGATGGCATCGGCGGCGCCTCCATTCTGGCCTCGGACACCTTCAGCGAGGGCGGCCCGACCAAGCGCCCCGCCGTGCAGGTGGGCGACCCGTTCGCCGAGAAGGTGCTCATCGAGTGCTGCCTCGAGCTCTACCGCGAGAAGCTCGTCGAGGGCATCCAGGACCTGGGCGCCGCGGGAATCTCCTGCGCCACCAGCGAGCTGGCCTCCAACGGCGACGGCGGCATGTACATCCAGCTGGAGAAGGTGCTGCTGCGCGACCCTTCGCTCACGGCCGAAGAGATCCTGATGAGCGAGAGCCAGGAACGCATGATGGCCGTCGTCACGCCGGAGAAGCTCGCCGGCTTCCTCGCCGTGGTCGAGAAGTGGGACGTGGAGACCAGCGTGCTCGGCGAGGTCACCGACTCCGGCCGCCTGATCATCGACTTCCACGGTGAAGAGATCGTCAACGTCGACCCGCGCACCGTCGCCGTCGACGGCCCGGTCTACGACCGCCCGGTGGCCTACCCCACCTGGATCGACGCCCTGCAGGCCGACTCCGCCTCTGCGCTGCCGCGGGCGACGGATGCCGCGACACTGCAGGAGCAGTTCCTCGCGCTGCTCGGCTCGCCTAACCTGGCCGACCCGAGCTGGATCACCGACCAGTACGACCGGTACGTGATGGGCAACACCGCCCTGTCCTTCCCCGACGACGCCGGCATGATCCGCATCGACGAAGAGTCCGGCCTCGGCTTCGTCATCTCCACCGACGCCAACGGCCGTTACTGCCAGCTCGACCCGTACCGCGGCGCGCAGCTGGCCCTGGCCGAGGCGTACCGCAACGTGGCCGTCACCGGCGCGGTGCCGGTGGGCATCAGCGACTGCCTCAACTTCGGCTCGCCGGAGAACCCCGAGGTCATGTGGCAGTTCTCCCAGGCCGTTGAGGGCCTCGCGGATGGCTGCCTCGAGCTGGAGATCCCGGTCACCGGCGGCAACGTCTCGTTCTACAACCAGACCGGCGACCAGCCGATCCACCCGACCCCGGTCGTGGCCGTGCTCGGCGTGATCGACGACGTGGCCCGCCGGGTGCCCAGCGGCTGGCAGGACGACGGACACAACATCTACCTGCTCGGCATCACCCGCGAGGAGCTCGACGGCTCCGCGTGGAGTGCAGTGGTGCACGACCACCTCGGCGGCAGGCCGCCGGTGGTGGACCTCGGCCGTGAAGCCGACCTCGCCGGCCTGCTGCACGCCGCGTCGATCGAGGCCCTCATCGACAGCGCGCACGACCTTTCGACGGGTGGCCTCGCGCAGGCCCTCGCCGAGGCCGTGCTCCGCTTCGGTGTCGGCGCGCGGGTCTGGCTCGGCGACATCCTCGAGCGCGACGGCGTCGACGCATCCGTGGCCCTGTTCTCGGAGTCGACCGGCCGCGTACTGGTCTCGGTCCCGCGTGAGGACGACGTGAAGTTCATGGGTCTCTGCGAGGGCCGTGACTACCCGGTGCTGCGCATCGGCGTGACGGATGCCACCGCCCCGGTCCTGGAGATTCAGGACTACTTCACGGTGCCGCTGACCGAGCTGCAGTCCCGTCACCGCAGCACCCTGCCGAACGCGTTCGCGTAACCGCTGCGCCTCTCGCGAGCGGCAAGCTCCACGAAAGCGGGCGTGTGGCCGCCTCGGCGAGTTGAAGCAACCGATCGGCCGCTCTCGCGGGGAGCAACATCCGCGAAAGCGGGGTAAGGGTTGCTTCGGCACCGCTGAGGCGACCGATCGGCCGCTCTCGCGCGCAGCCGCGACCGCGAGCGCGGGGCCGTGCGCGCCTCAGGGACGGCGGCGCAGCGGGGTGAGCGGGGGAAGCGCGGTCAGGGCGGCGTTGTAGCGCATCCGCGGCGGCTCCGCCGCGAGGGCGTCCAGCGACGCCGGGGTCGGGTGGGCCAGCGGGAAAGCCGTGACCACGCGCATCCGGTCGCCCTCACTCACGCCGTAAATCAGGGCCGCGCCGGGCTGGCCGGGTGCGCTCACCACGGTCGTGCGGAAGAACGTCGCCTCACCGGGAACCTCGTCGTCGATGACCAGAACGTCGCCGCGGGAGCCCGCAGGGTTCGCCAGGTGCGGCAGCGCCGCATCCGTCACCCGCTCGAGTACCGTCTGGCCTCCCGCATCCGCCGCGTCGAGCAGGAATGCCGTGGGCGCCAGACTGAAATGGCCGGCCAGCTCTCCGTTGCGCCAACGGTCGCCCTTGAGGCCGAACGGTGTCACCACGGTCGATAGGAGGTACCCGTAGACGTGTAACAGGCCGGCGTTGCCGATCGGCCAGGTCGCTGCAAGCCCTGCCGCAGCATGCAGCCTGAGGAACTCGGCCTTAGAGATCACGGGGGACTGGACGTTTTCGTCGATCACCGTGGACAGCGCCCAGTCGTCGAAACGGCCGGTCTCGGCATCGCGGGCGATCTGCTCGAACATCATCTGCCCATCGTAGGCACAGCTCGCCAACCGGCCGGGACCGAAGGTTTACATGGTGTTCACCTGGCGCGGTCATTTGGTCCATACGACACTCCTAACATGAACCATGCGTCCACCGGGGCGCTGGAACAGGATTGAGTAAAACGTGGCTTTTCGCGAACGGGTGTTGGTCTTCGACTTCGATGGGACTGTCTCCCTCGGGCACGGACCGATTCGTTCCTACGCACGATTCATCGCCGGCGGGCTGCCCACCGCACAGGCCGTCGACTTCCTGGGTCGCTTCGAAGACAACATCTCCGCCACCCCCTCGGCGACAACCTGCCCGGACGGGCAGCCGATCGACGGGTATGACCTGGTGCGCCTCCTGGCCGCGCATTACGACGTTAGCGCGAGCGCCCGCAGCGCTGCGTACCTGGCCAGCAGGCACCAGCTCGCCACCAACGCCGCTCCGGTCACCGCGCCGGCCGGCCTGGCGGATTTCCTCGCCGAGGCGCGCCCGGCTGCCTACCTGGTGCTCGCGACCAACGCCCCCGCCATCCGCATCGACGAAGCCCTCGCCGCGCTCGGTCTGACCGGGGCGTTCGACGTCGTGCACACCGACGTGGGCAAGCCCGCCGGATTCGACCCGCTGCTGGACAGCCTGCTCACCAGGCTGCCCGTCGGAGCGAGCTCGACCAACCTCGCCAGCATCGGCGACGTCTGGGAGAACGACCTCGCGCCTGCCTATCGTCGCGGAGCGACCACCGCCCTCGTCGGCGCCCACCGGCCCTCCCCCGCCACCCCCACCTACCGGGCCGAACACCTGCACGAGCTTTACCCGGCTCTGCGCGGCTGGCTCGACTCCACTTCCAGCACCCTTCCCTCCACCGTTCTCACCACAGAAAAGGCTGACCAGTGATCCCCAAGAAAGCACTCTCCTTCATCGCCGCGGCATCCTTCGCCGCCGTCGCCCTCACCGGCTGCGCCACCAGCGACTCGGCCGCGGACAGCACGCCCGCCCCGGCCGCCGACCCCGCCTCGCTCACCCTGGCCCTGGTGCCCTCGCAGGACCAGGCCGGGCTCGTCGACACCGCCAAGCCCCTCACCGACATGCTCACCGAGGCCCTCGGCATCCCCGTCACCGGCGTCGTCTCCAAGGACTACCAGGCCGCCGTCGAGGCGATGGGCGCCGACCAGGCTCAGATCGGCTTCCTGCCGTCCCTGCAGCTCTGGCAGGCCAGCGACATGTACGGCGCATCCGTGGTGTTGCAGACCGAACGTAACGGCAACATCACCTACCCGGCGCAGTTCATGACCAACAACCCCGACAAGTACTGCGACGACACCCCGGTGGAGCGCGACGGCATGCTGTTCTGCAACGGCGCAGACGCCCTCGCCGGCCCGGCCGGCCTGGACTCCATCAAGAAGGTCACCGGTGCCAAGGTGGCCCTGCTCGGCCCGGGCTCGCCCGCCGGCTACATCTACCCGGTCCTCGCACTGAAGAACGCGGGCCTGGACACCGACGCCGACATCGAGCAGATCCCGGTGACCACCAACGACGCATCCGTGCTCGCCGTCTACAACGGTGACGCCGAAGTGGGCTTCAGCTTCTGGGATGCCCGCACCATCGTGGCCAAGGACAAGCCCGACGTGGGCGAGAAGGTCGTCGTGTTCGCACTGACCGACGAGATCCCCAACGACGGCGTGGCCCTCACCGAGAGCCTCTCCCCCGAGCTGCAGGAGAAGATCACCACCGCCCTGGCCGACTACTCCAGCACCGAAGAGGGTTCCGCCGTTCTTACCTCGATCTACTCCATCACCAAGCTCGCGCCCGCCGACCCGTCGACGCTCACCGTCGTCGCCGACGCGGCCACGAAGCTGGGACTGCAGTAGCCGATGACTGACCTTCACGAAAGCGCGGCGGCCGGGGTGCACACCCCGGCCGCCGCGCCGTGGTCGATCCGGATGCGGGACGTCAACGTGCGCTACCCCAACGGGGTCGTCGCGCTGAAGGACGTGTCCCTCAACATCGAAGCCGGCGAGATGGTCTCCGTGGTGGGACTGTCAGGCTCCGGTAAGAGCAGCCTGATCCGCACCATCAACGGGCTCGTGCCGATCAGCTCCGGCACCCTCGAGGTAGGCGGACGCCACCTGGAGACCGCCCGCGGCCGGGAACTACGGCAGCTGCGCGGCGAGATAGGCATGATTTTCCAGGGCTTCAACCTGGCCCGGCGCGCGAGCGTGCTGAACAACGTGCTCGTGGGCCGGCTCGCCCACACACCCACCTGGCGCACCCTGCTCGGCCTCTACCGGGCAGACGACAAGCAGATCGCCTACGAGGCGCTGAACAGCGTCGGTATTCTCGCGAAGGCATATGACCGCGCGTCCACGCTCTCGGGCGGTCAGCAGCAGCGGGTGGCCATCGCCCGCGCCCTGGCCCAACAGCCCAAGCTGGTGCTCGCCGACGAACCCGTCGCCAGCCTGGACCCGCCCACCGCGCACGGCGTGATGCGGGACCTGCGCCGGATCAACCAGGACCTGGGCATCACGGTGCTCACCAACCTGCACCTGCTGGACCTGGCCCGCACCTACGGCACCCGGCTGATCGGGCTGCGCGCGGGCGAGGTCGTCTACGACGGCCCGGCCGCCACCGCCTCCGACGCCGTGTTCGAGACCATCTACGGCCGGTCGATCCAACACGAGGATGTGCTCGGCTGATGAGCGCCCTGGCACCGTTGGTTCTACCGCCGAAGCCGCGCGGACGGTGGAAACCCTGGCTGAGCCTGGCCGTGGTGCTGCTCATCACGGCAGTCACGCTGAGTCCGCAGTGGGGCATCGCGTTCAGCTTCGACGCGATAGTGCGCAACTGGCAGAACGGCGCCGACAAGGTGCTCGCCCTGCTGCGACCGGACTGGACGTTCTTCCCGCGCACCATTCCACCCCTGATGGAGACCCTGCAGATGGCCGTGATCGCCACCTTCGTGGGGGCCGTCGTCTCGCTGCCGCTCAGCCTCTGGGCGGCGCGGCTGACTAATCCGAACCGGTACACCCGCGGTGTGGTCAAGACCGTGCTCAACGCGGTGCGGTCGATTCCTGACCTGCTCTACGCATCCGTGCTGGTGGCGATGGTGGGAGTGGGCGCGCTGCCCGGCATTATCTCGCTGGTGCTGTTCAACGTGGGCATCATCGTGAAAATGGTGTCGGAGTCGATCGAGGTGAACGACGCCGGACCGCTCGAAGCCGGCCGCGCCGCCGGCGGCAGCCAGCTGCAGATCAACCGCGCCATCGCGCTGACGGATGCCTGGCCCGCGTTCGTGAACCAAACCCTGTATGTGCTCGAACTCAACGTGCGCGCCTCGACAGTGCTCGGCCTCGTGGGCGCGGGCGGGCTCGGCCTGCTCATCGACGCCGTGCGCACCTTCTACCGCTATGACCAGCTGTCGCTGATCATCCTCGAGATCCTCGTGGTGGTCGTCGTCATCGACTCGGTCAGCGCCGCTATCCGACGGAGGCTGGTATGACCGCTCTCATCTCCTCCCCGCCCGCCACCCGCGCCCTCGTGTTGCCGGCCAAGCCCAGCTCGCGGGGCCGGCTGACCGCCGCCGTCGTGGTGACGGTCATCGTGATCGTCGCGTTCTGGTCGGTCGACATCAACTGGGCCAGGCTGGGCAGCATGCCCGGCGAGATCGTGCGCTATCTCTGGCTGATGTTCGCCAATCCGAACTGGGACAAAATCGGCGAGGCGCTGCTGCAGACCTGGCGCTCCGTGCAGATGGCCTGGGTGGGCACGGTCATCGGCCTGGTGATTTCGCTGCCGCTGAGCTTTCTCGCCGCGCGCGGTTTCGCCCCCGCACCGGCCCGTGGCGCGTTGCGCCTCTTGTTCTCGGTCATCCGGGCGGTGCCGGAGATCATCATCGCCATCGCCATCCTGTCGGTGACCGGCCTGACACCGCTTACCGGGGCGCTCGCGCTGGCCGTGAACAGCGTCGGCACGCTGGGCAAGTGGGGGTACGAGGCCATCGAGAGTGTCGACCCCGGGCCCCTCGAGGCCGTGCGCGCGGCGGGCGGGTCGACCCCGGAGGTGATCCGTTGGGGCGTCTGGCCTCAGGCGATGCCCGACTTCATCTCGTTCGGGTTGTACCGATTCGAGATCAACGTGCGCGCATCCGCAATACTCGGCCTGATCGGTGTCGGCGGCATCGGCGACATGCTCACCTCGTACACTCAGTATCGCGAGTGGTCGACGGTGGGGATGCTGCTCCTCGTGGTGGTTGTCGTGACGATGAGCATCGATGCCGTGTCCGGCGCCCTGCGCCGGCGCATAACCGAAGGAGCATCCGTTCGTGAGCTGGACCGGTAACGACGACGCCACTGTGACGACCCGCATCGCCACCGTGCAAAATTCCCTGCAGCCCAGCGAGCTCAGCGTGGTCGGGTTGATCCTCTCCGACGCCGAGGGCGTGGTGGAGATGACCGCGCAGGACCTCTCCGACCGGGCCGGGGTGGCTCGGTCGAGCGTCATCCGCACCTGCCAGAAGCTGGGCTACCGCGGTTTCGCCCAGCTGCGGGTGGCCCTCACCCGGGAGCTCGCGCAGACGCTGGTGAGCGAGCGGGACTACGGCGAATCCGCGCTGGGCGCCATCCGCGCGGATATCGACGCGCTGGCCGCGACGCTGCCGCGCATCGCGAGTGTGCTCGGTGAGGATGCTGTGGAGCGGGCCGTGAGCACCATCGTGGGGGCGGGACGGTTGCTGGCGCTGGCCAGCGGGCTGTCCTCACCGCTGGCGCTGGACGTGGGCATGCGGCTCACCGCGATCGGCCGGCCCACCGAGTTCGTGGCCGACCCGATCGGGCAGCAGATCGCTGCCCGGCAGTTGACCGGGGCCGATGCGGTGCTGATCATCAGCGGCAGCGGTGCGAGCGAGGCGAGCCTCAAGGCCGCGCGTGCGGCCCGGCAGACCGGAGCGACGGTGCTGATCATCACATCGTTCGCCACCTCGCCGCTGGTCAGCCTGGCCGACGTCGCCCTGGTTGTGGCGCCGGCCCGGGGTACCTTCCGGCACGAACTCGAGCACACGTCGCGGGTGCCGCATGTGATCCTGATCGAAGCGCTGGTGGAGGTGGTGGCGGCCCGCCTGGGCGACCGCGCCCGGGTGACTCGCTCGGCCGTGCTCGAGATCCTCAGCGACAACCTCAGCGAGTAGGCAGGTCTTTGCCGCCCCGTCCGTGGCGGGTAGCGCCAGCAGAGGGGCAGCGAGCGCCGGCGAGGGTGCCCCGCCCCGTCGGCTAGTCGGTCGTGCGGGCGAAAACGTAGTGTTCGATCAGGTGATCGGCGATCGCCATCGACGACGTCGCGGCCGGTGACGGGGCGTTCCGCAGCAGGGTGACCGGGCCGACCTGGTCGACCGCGAAATCGTCCAGAAGGGCGCCGTCCCGGCCCCAGGCCTGGGCGCGCACCCCGGCGGCGGTCTTGCTCGTGAGGTCGTTCATCCTGAGTTCGGGGATGAACCGGCGGGCCTTGCGGTAGTACAACGGTTTCAGCAGGGAGCCGCTGATCTCGTCCAGTCCCATCCGCCAGTGCTGTTTCGCGAGAGTGCCGGCCCCCGGCCAGCGCAGCGAGTCCCAGGTGTCTTTCGGTGAGATGGTCAGCCAGGTGTAGCCCTCACGGGCGAGCGCCGGCACCGCGTTGGGCCCCACGTGCACGTCATCGTAGACACCGCGAGTGAAGTGCACGCCGAGGAACGGGAATCGAGGGTCGGGCACCGGGTAGATCATGCCGCGCACCAGGTCGGTGCGGGCGGCAGCCAGCGCCCAGTACTCACCGCGGAACGGCAGGATCTTCGGCGACGGGTCCGCGCCGACCAGGTGCGCCACCACGTCGGACTGCAGCCCGGCGCAGGCGATCACTCGGTCAACGAGATACTCGGAGTCGCGCGTGCGCACCCGCACGGTCTGGCCTTCGATGTGCAACGCCACGACCTCGTGGCCGGTCAGGATGGTGCCGCCGTGGCTGCGGACATCCTCGGCCATCGCCTCGGTGATCGCGCCGTAGTCCACTGCCGCGGTGTGCGGCGAGTGCACCGCGGCGATGCCCGCGACGGATGGTTCGATCTCACGGAGGCGGTCGAGCCCGTCGAGGCGGGCCAGGTCGGGCACCCCGTTGGCCAGTGACCGGCGCTCGATGTCGGCCAGGGCGGCCAGCTCGGACTCGTCGACCGCGACGACGAGCTTGCCCACCTCCCGGTAGGGCAGGTTCTTCTCGGCACAGTAGTCGCGGATGCTGATCCGGCCCGCGGCGCACAACCGCGCCTTGAGCGTGCCCGGCTGATAGTAGAGACCGGCGTGCACCACCCCCGAGTTGCGCCCGGTCTGGTGCGCGGCAAGCCGGTCTTCCTTCTCGAACACGGTGACGTCGCCGAATCCGCGTAATACGAGTGCCCGCGCGATAGCGACCCCTACGATTCCGCCGCCGATGATCGCAATCCGATCGCCCATGCCCGTCCGTCCCGTTGCACCGCCCGTGGCGGACCACAGGTTCGACGAACCCCCGCACGGTGGCATCCTGCCCCCGGAGCGGTGCCTGGGCAATGCCCCGCCCGGCAGAACGCAGCATTCCAGGCCCGCATGCCCCGAGCACGCGGCGGCCCGCGTCCGGCATCCCGCGAAAGCGGCGAAACGGCTGCCTCACAGGGATGAAGCAGCCACCCGACCGCTCTCGCGAAAGCACCCCTACCCCCACCTCCCGCGAGAGCGGCGAAAGGGCTGCCTCACAGGGATGAAGCAGCCACACGACCGCTCTCGCGGGATGCCGGGCGCGGGCTGGGGATAAGTTCGGCGCGGCGAGGGAGCCTAGGTGCATCCTCTGGGGATGAAGCGGCGCACCGAGGTACCTACGGCTCTACGAGGTCGTGCATTCAGCCATCAAGAAGGGTTGGCCGAAGGCGTCACGCGGGCGCGGATGCGTGGTGACGACCTGGCCACGCCGTACTACGGGATCCGCTCCCCGCCCCTGGACCCGACTGACCCGCTCGCCCATGTCCGCGCATACCTGCCCCATCTCAGCAGTGAGCAGTTTTTCAGCCATTCCAGTGCGGCACTGATCCACGGCTTGCCGCTGCCACCGCGCCTTGCCCGCGACCCACGCGTGCACGTGTCGACACACATCGCCGGGTTGCGGCACGGCGGCCGCGGGGTGGTGGGGCACCACGTGCAGCGCGACCGTGTTCGGGTCGTCGTCGTAAGCGGAGTGCCGGTGACGGCTCCGGTCGACACCTGGTGTCAGCTGTCCACCCTGTTGGCGTTGGACACCCTGATTGAGGTGGGAGATGCGCTGGTGAGACGCAAGCGGCCGCTGGCAACCATGGCTGAGCTGCGCATTGGCGTGTTGCGCTACACCGGGCAACGGGGTGCGAAAAGGCTGCGTGAAGCGTTCGAGTCGGTGCGTCCCCGCACGGACTCAGCCAAGGAGACAGCGACCAGGCTGATGATCGTGCGGGCCGGGCTACCCGAACCGGAGGTCAACGGTGAGATTTTCGACAGGCTCGGCCGCAAGATCGCGACCGGAGATCTGGTCTTTCGCGGGTACCGGGTCCTGGTGGAGTATGACGGCGAGCAGCACCGCTCGGACGAGGAGCAATATCACTGGGACGTGGACCGTCTTGACGCGATCATGGAGGCCGGCTGGCGCGTCATCCGCGTCAACAAATCGCACCTGAGGATGTCGCCCTCACCCGCCCTGCGGAAGATCACCACGGCTCTGGAAGCCGCAGGCTGGCGCCCCTGAGGCACGAAAGCGGCCCCGTGGTCGTTTCTCGGAAACTCAAGGGTCGCGAAAGCGGGAAGGTGGCTGCCTCAGCCCGCTGAGGTAGCCACGCGGCCGCTCTCGCGAGATAGCAGGGCTAGAGCGGCCCGAGTTGTGCGGGCAGGGCGAAGGGCTGGTCGACGAGGGCCTCGGTTCGGGTGAACAGGCGCTCGGCGATGCCACGGTCGAGTGAGGTGCGGGTGGGGTGCTGCAGGGCCGGCGCACCCCGGGTGAGGAACCGCGGGCCGTAGTACTGGCCACCGCGGGCATCCGGGTCGATCGCCGCGCGCACCGTGGGCCAGGCGCCGGCGTCTTTGCTCTGGGCGCCGATGAAGCCCTGCAGGGTGTCGGCGAAGCGTTTGGCCCGGCTGACCTCGTTGACCCCGCGGATGCCGGGGGTGAGTCCAGAGATCGAGTAACCGGGGTGCGACACCAGGCTCTGCACGCCGTCGAGGCCGCCCTGGCCGGCAGCGCGCAGGCGACGGTCGAGCTGGAAGCCGAACACCTGCATGGCGATCTTGGACTGCGCGTAGGCCTTCCAGCCGTTGTAGGTGACCTCCAGCTGCAGGTCATCCAGCGACGAGTCCATCAGCCGGGAGATCATCGAGCCGAGCGACACCACCCGGCTGCCGGGGGTGCGCTGCAGGGCGGGCAGCGCGAGGCTGGTGAGCAGGAAGTGCCCGGTGTAATTGGTGGCGAGCACCAGTTCGGCACCGTCCAGGCTCACGGAGCGGTCCTGCGGCGGGTGCACGATGCCGGCGTTGAGGATGAGGCCGTCCAGCCGCGGGAATTCGAGTATCCGGTCGGCGGCGCCGTGCACCGAGCCGAGATCGGCCACGTCGAGGGTGAGAGCGGAGACGGAGGCTCCCGGCACCCGTCCGCGGATCGCGGCGATGGCGGCCGCGGCCTTGGCCGGGTTGCGGCAGGCGAGCACCACGTGGGCGCCGGCGCCGGCCAGCTGCTCGCTCGTGAAGTAGCCGAGGCCCGCGTTGGCGCCCGTGACCACGAAGGTGCGCCCGGACTGGTCGGGCAGCGCGCGCGGGTTCCAGCTCACGCTGAGGTGGCGGGGTGGGCCGGGTCGGCGGGGCGAGACGCGGCTGCGCCCGCGGCCCTGGCGCCCCCGGACGAGTCGCCGGCGATCTTCTCGTGGTGGTGGATGACCTCGGCGATGATGAAATTGAGGAACTTCTCGGCGAACGCCGGGTCCAGTCTGGCGTCCTCGGCCAGGCCGCGCAGGCGCTGGATCTGCAAGAACTCCCGGGCCGGGTCGGCCGGGGGCAGACCGTGCTCGGCCTTCAACCTTCCCACGCTCTGGGTGAACTTGAACCGCTCGGCGAGCAGGTGAATGAGCGCGGCATCGATGTTGTCGATGCTCTGGCGGATGCTCTGCAACTCGTTGATCGCGTCCTGCCCCGCGTCAGCGGGCAATTCCTCGTTTACAGCCATGTCCTTACGATATTGCACCGGCCCGGATGCCCGCGCCGGGCGGCGCCGCTCACGAAGCGGTTCGAGGCACCGCCAGCGGCAGCCGCAGCCGTTTCTGGGTCAGCAGGATGCCGAGCAGCACAAGCACGGCCCCGGCCGGTTCGTGCCAGGAGAACGTTTCGGCCAACACCAGCACCCCGAGCAGCACACCGACCACCGGGGTGACGTAGGTCACCGTGGAGGTGGTCGTCGGCCCCCAGGCCCGCAGGACGTTGATGTGCCAGATGTACGCGAATCCGGTGCCGAGCACCCCGAGGGTGAGCAGGCTGAGCACGATCGGCATGGTCAGGGACACCGGCTGCCAGGCGAGCACGGGCGTGAGCACGAGCATCACGACGCCGGCCAGGCCGATGTTCAGGAAGGCGAAGGTGGTGCCCGCGATGGGCCGGCCGCTGAGGTGCTTGCGGGTGTACCCGAAGGTGAAGCCGTAGCAGAGCGCCGCGCCCAGGCAGGCGAGTTGGCCCCACAGGTCACCGGTCAGCTCCGAATACTGCCATGGCGCGATGATCACGACCACACCCATGATGCCGATCAGCACGCCGATCACCTGGTCGCGGGCGAGTTTCTCCACCCTGAACACGGCGGTGACCATCACCGCGGTCATGATGGGCGTGACGGCGTTGTAGATGCTGGCCAGGCTCGACGACACGTACTGCTCGGCCCAGGCGAACAGCAGGTGCGGCACGACGCATCCGGTGAGCGCGATCACCAGGAAATGCAGCCAGACGACGCCCTCCCGGGGCAGCACCGGACCATTGTTCAGACGCGGGCGGGTGGCCAGCACGATGAGGCCCAGCGTGAGCCCCCCGAAGACCAGGCGTGACCAGGCGACCTGGCCGAAGCTCACGCCGTCGAGTGCCACCTTCATAAACAGGAAGCTGGCGCCCCAGACCACCCCCATCCCGAGGAATTGCAGGGCCACCCTGGGGTTGTTGGGGCTGGAAATATCAGTCACCCGCTGACCCTAGCCCACGGGCGCGGTGCCCGGCGGGCACCGTGACCCGCGCCGACGGTGATGTCCGAAAATCGCGGGCGGATGACCGAAATCAGCTGGGTGTGACCCGACGGCGGGGTGCCCGCGGGTCGCGGTACTCCACGACTTTGCCGCCGAAAACGTCGAGTCGTTTGTGCAGCCCGGCCTGCACGACAGGCCACTCGTCGGCGAGAACCGAGTACACGGCGGTATCCCGCCAGGACCCGTCCGCCCGGCGCTGCACCCGCCGGTTGATGCCCTCGAACTGGGCGCCGATGCCCAGGATCGCGGCCCGGGAGCGCGAGTTGAGCACGTCGGCCTGGATCTTGACCCGGCCGAAGCCGCTGTCGAAGGCGGCACCGAGCATCAGCAGCTTGGTCTCCGGGTTCACCGCGGTGCCCCAGACCTGCGGGGCGTATGCGGTCCAGCCCAGGTGCAGTGCCTCGTTGGGCAGGTCGATGTCGCCCAGCGTCGAGGTGCCCACCAGGTTGCCGGCGTGTGGGCCGGAGACGACGCGAACGGCGTAGGGGTGGGCATCCCACTGGTAGTAATTGAGGGCGAAGGCCACGAAATCATCGAGGTCGGCGGGTAGGCCGTGCGGACCGCCGCCGTAACCACCGGCGAAGACGGCCGGATGCGCGATGGCGCGATGCAGCTCGGGCAGGTGTGCCCGGCTGAGCGGTTCCAGGCACACGAAGCGCCCCGTCAGCAGCCTCGCCTGGGGTGGAAACGCGGTCACGTGGGTTCTCCCTTCGCCGAACCGTGAGCTGAGCCCCAAAAACTCGGGGTCGGGGCCGTGCTCACGGTTCGCGTGCGGTGCGGGTTAGTCGATGAGGTCGTGACGGGTGAGGATGGCCTCGCGGTCGGGGCCCACGCCGATCGCGGAGATGCGGGCGCCGCTCATTGCTTCGAGGGCGAGCACGTAGTCCTGGGCGTTCTTGGGCAGGTCCTCGAAGTGACGCACCATGGTGATGTCCTCGGTCCAACCGGGGTACTCCTCGTAGACCGGCTTCGCGTGGTGGAAGTCGGACTGCGACACGGGCACCTCGTCGAAGCGCACCCCGTCGACCTCGTAGGCGACGCAGACCGGGATGGTCTCCAGGCCCGTGAGCACGTCGAGCTTGGTGAGAACGAAGTCGGTGACACCGTTGATGCGTGCTGTGTAGCGGGCGATCGGGGCGTCGTACCAGCCGCACCGGCGCGGGCGGCCGGTGGTGGTGCCGAACTCGAAGCCCTTGGCGCGAAGGAACTCGCCGGACTCGTCGAACAGCTCGGTGGGGAACGGACCGGCGCCGACCCGGGTCGTGTACGCCTTGACGACCGCGATGATGCGGTCGATCCGGTTCGGGCCGATGCCGGAACCGGTCACCGCGCCGCCGGAGGTGGCATTCGATGAGGTGACGAACGGGTAGGTGCCGTGGTCGACATCCAGCATCGTGGCCTGGCCGCCCTCGAACAGAACGGTCTTGCCCTCGGTGAGCGCCTGGTGCAGCAGCAGCGCGGTGTCGGCGACCATGGGGCGCAGGCGTTCGGCGTAGCTGAGCAGGTCGTCGACGATCTCGTCGACCGTGATGGCGCGGCGGTTGTAGACCTTGACCAGCATGTGGTTCTTCTGGCCGAGGGCGCCCTCGACCTTCTGGCGCAGGATGTTCTCGTCGAACAGGTCCTGGATGCGGATGCCGACCCGGTTGATCTTGTCGGCGTAGGTCGGGCCGATGCCGCGGCCGGTGGTGCCGATCTGGCGCTTGCCCAGGAACCGCTCGGTGACCTTGTCCATGGTGCGGTGGTACTGCGTGATGACGTGCGCGTTGGCGCTCACGCGCAGCTTCGACACGTCCACGCCGCGGGAGCTGAGCGCGTCGAGTTCCTCGAAGAGAACCTCGATGTCGACGACGACGCCATTGGCGATCACCGGGGTCACGCCGGGGGTGAGGATGCCCGAGGGCAGCAGGTGTAGCGCATACTTCTCGTTACCCACGACCACGGTGTGGCCGGCGTTGTTGCCGCCGTTGAACTTGACGACGTAGTCGACACGGCTGCCGAGGAGGTCGGTGGCCTTACCCTTACCTTCGTCGCCCCACTGGGCGCCGATCAGAACAATTGCTGGCATGGGTTAGTTGTCTCCTCGAATAACAAAGGCGGCGGTCGGCGGGGCCGGGTCGTCGCCGGGCGAAACGGCGGGCTGAATCGCCGGGAACATCTGGGTCTCGGTGTGCTGCGAGCGCAACCGGGTGATGACGGTGGGGTCCGCGCCCGTAAGGAACGCGGTGAGACGCTCGAACTCGTCGGTCTCGCCGATCTCGGCCGCGGCACGGCGGAGGGCGAACAGCGCGCGGAGCACGCCCCGGTTGGGTTCGTGCGCCCACGGGATCGGGCCCTGGCCACGCCAGCCGGCCTTACGGAGGGCGTCGAGGCCCCGGTGGTAGCCCACCCGGGCATAGGCGTAGGCCTCGAGCAGGCGACCCTGGCTGTGCGTGTAGTCGGCAAGCGCCGACCAGGCCAGCGATGACTTCGGATGCGCCGCCACCACGGTCGCAATATCCTGCGTTGCGGTTCGGCTGAGCGCTTCGGTCACCTCCGGTTCCGCGGGTAGGAGGGTCTCGGGCTGGTCGATCAGATTTGCGCCGGTCACACTCGATACTACCGCGACCCGCGATTCAGCCCCGCGAGCTGCGACTTAAGCACCACATTCGCCCGATTCTGGGGCTCAGGTCACAGTTCGCGACAGGGGGCTCAGGCGAGCAGGCCGCCGGAGAGGGACTCGAGGATGGCCGCGGAGACCTCGTCGCGGTGCCGGTCGGGCTCGAAAACCAGCCATTCCAGGCCGGCCATGAGCACGGCACCGAACACGCTGGACGCCATCAGCCCGCTGGTGCCGGCCGCCGCGGTGGCCGGCTTGGTCTCGGCGATCGCCTCGGCGAAGACCGCGAGGGCGTCGTGCCGCAGGGCGAACAGGGTCTTCTGCCAGGCCCGGTCGGTGCGGAAGATCTCGGCCGCCATCAGCTTGGCCAGGCCCGCGTTGGCCTCGATCCGGTCGAGCAGCACCGTGATCAACGCTTCCAGCGCGGCCCGGCCGTGCAGGCCGGTGCGCGCCACGCGGAGGGAATCGGCGAGCGCGCCGACCCCCTCCTGCAACAGCGCCTCGAAGAGGTTGTCCTTCGAGCTGAAGTTGTAATACAGGCTGCCCTTGGCCACCCCGGCGCGCTCCGCGACGTCATCCATCGTGGTGCCGGTGATCCCGCGGGTGGCGGCCAGCTCCAGCGCGGCATCCAGGATCGCTCGTTTGGTTCCGATCGCGCGGGGCATGGGCCGGTCCTCTCAGTGCACTCGGTGCGGGCTCAGGGCTAGATGGTCATCTCGGGGTGCAGCCGGGTGATCGTCCACATCCGCTGCCGGGACGCGCTCCAGGCGCTGACGGCGATCGAGCCGACCAGGATGCCCACGAGCACAAGCACGGAGAGCCACAGTCTAGAGTCGATTCCTCCGGTGATGAGCTGCCGGAGCCCGGTGACCACGTACGAGGCGGGCATCCACGGGTGCAGGATCTGGAAGAACTCCGGCGTGGTCTCCACCGGGTAGGTTCCGCCCGACGAGCTCAGTTGCAGCATGAGCAGCACCAGGCTGACCACGCGGCCGGCCGCGGTGCCCAACAGGATGATGAACATCTGTTGCAGCGCCAGGAACGCCAGAGTGGTGAGGTAGATGAAGACCGACATGCCCAGCCAGTGCGCCGGGGTGAGCCCGATGCCGTAGACCAGCACCAGGACCATGATCACGACCTGGCTGAGGCCGATCGCCATGGCCGGCAGAAACCCGGTCATCGTGGCGCGCAGCCCGGAGGCGGCGCTGGCCAGCGCCCGGGTGGGCAGCGCCCGCAGGATCAGCCAGGTGATCAGCGCACCGACGAAGGTGGCCAGGGCGAGGAAGAAGGGCGCGAACCCCTCTCCGAAGCTGTCGGAGGCGTTCTCCCAGGTCTGCTTGAGGTCGACCGGGTTCGCGATCACCGAGGCCTTCGTGGCGATCTGCGCGTCACTGTCGTCCGGCGCGGCTGCCGCGCCGGTCGCAAGGGCATCGGCGAGGGTGTGGCCGCCATCGGCGAGTTGCACGGTGCCGGACTGCAATTCGGTCCCGCCGTCGACCAGCTTGGTGCTGCCGTCGACGAGGGTGCCGGTTCCGGCGGCCAGGCTGTCAGCGCCGTCGGCGAGGGTCGCCGATCCGGTGGCCGCGGTCGCCGCGCCGGTGGCGAGCTTGCCGGCCCCGGCCGAGAGGGCGCCGGCGCCGGCGGCGACGTCCGAGGCTCCGGATGCGACCTGGGCGGCGCCGGGGGCACCACCGGTGAGGGCGTCGGAGAGCTGGCCGAGACCGGCCGCGAACTGCCCGCTGGAGGTCGCGTAGGCCGAGATCTGGGTCGCGGCACCCTCCGTCTGGGTGTTGAGGGTGTCGGCGCCGCCGGCGAGCTTGGTCACCGAGGGCAGGAAGGCGGAGGCCGGTGTGCCGGCCGGGGCCGCAGCGATGGCCGCCTCGAGATTCTTCAGACCATCGGAGAGCGTGGTCGTCCCGGTGGCGAGCTGCCCGGCACCGGTGGCAATCGAGGTGGCCCCGGCGGCGAGCTGGTCGGAGGAGTCGGAGAGGGTGACTGCCCCGGTGGCGGCCTTGGCGAAGCCGTCGGACACCTTCTGGGATCCGTCGGCGACCGCGGTGGCACCGTCGGCGAGTTTCACCGAGGAGTCGGACAGGGTCGCCGCTCCGGTGGACAGCGTGCCGAGCCCGGTGGCCAACGTGGAGGAGCCGTCGGCCACCTGCGCGGCGCCGTCGTCGAGCTCCACAGCGCCGGCGGAGAGGTCGCCCAACCCGTCGACGAGGGTGCCGGTGCCGGTTTCGGCCGTCGTGAGGCCGTCGGCGAGGGTGCCGGCGCCGTCTGCCGCGCTGCGGATGCCGTCGCCGGCTTCGTTCACGGCCACGAGCATCGCGCTGACGGTTTGGTCGCCGATGTTCACCGACACGGCGTCGCGCAGCTGCACCATGGCCTGCTTGCCCAGGGTTGAGGCGAGGAAGCTGTTGCTGTCGTTGTAGGCGACCTGCACCTCGGCCGCGGTGGGGGTGTCGGTGCCGGCGGAGATCGCGTCGGTGGAGAAGTCGGCGGGGATGGTGACCGAGAAGTAGAAGTCGCCGTCGATGACGCCGGTGGCGGCATCCGCGGCACTGGTTTCGACCCAGCCCAGGTCGTTGCCGTCGATGAGCTTGTCGACGAGGTCGTCGCCGGCACTGAACTCCTCACCGTCGCGGCTGGCGCCGGTGTCGGTGTTGACCAGGGCGACCGGCAGGTGGCTGAGCTCCTTGTCGGGCGCCCAGAAGGCCCACAGGTACAGGGCGCCATAAATCAGGGGGATGAACATCAGCACGACGAGTGCGATCTTGGGCAGAGTGCCCTTGCCGAAGCGGCGCAGCTCCGTTCCCGTAGAGAGGAAGGCGAACATCTAGCGAATCTCCTGGTTCATGTACAGGACGGTCGGGTCGATGCCCAGTTCCGCCCACATTTCAAAGTCCGGTGCGATCGCCGAGGCGATCACGGGGGTGCCGGCCTGCACGATCGCACCGAGCCGGTACCAGAGCTGGCGGCGGGCCTCGGCGGAATGCACCTGCTCGACCTGGTCGAAGAACAGCACGTCGGGGCGGCTCATCATGGCCAGCGACGCGCGCAGCAGCACCATCTCCACCTCGTCGAGGTCCCAGATCATGGTGCTGGCGGCGGGCACGGGGATGTCACCGAAGACGGGACCGCAGACGCGGGCGACCTCGGCATCGTCGACCGCGCGGATGAAGGACCACCACGGGGCGAGCCACGCGTGGCGTTCTCGGATGGCCGCGGCCACGCTGACCGACTCCTCGAGGGTGTCGATGCCGTGGAACCCCGACACGCCCGTGCGGCGCTGGATCCGCCTGGCGTGGCGGGGCAGGTCCTCCCCGAGCACGAACAGGCTGCCGGAGCTGGGCTTCATCCGCCCGGCCAGGGTGAGGAGCAGGCTCGTGCGGCCGCTGCCGGCCGGACCGCAGATCACGGTGAGGCCGTCGTCGGCGCTGAAGCTCAGCGGCCCGAAGACCACGCCCCGCTTGTGACTCACGCTCAGTTCATCCGCTACCAGTGTCGCCTGCACGTCGTTCCTCTCTCGTCGGCATCTTTGTACCGACTAGTCAGTATAGATCCGCTCTTTCGACGGATGCAAGCGCACCCCTGGCTCGGGTGTTCTCTGAGAGCTTTCGAACTCACACTGACTAGTCAGCCCAAGTCGGGGTGGGTGAATTAGAGTGTGACCCTGTCCCAGCGCCGCGATGCCCCTTTTCCCCCAGAATTCGGTCCGGCGTTGGTCGGGCCCCTCTCCCCCTGGAGGCGCTCGCATGCGCGTTAACCTCACTGCCGTCACCAAAGGACCGAAGAACTCGGCCCTTCCGGAAACGACCCTGGAATTCGCCAGCGGCGCCGTCACATTTGCTCGCGCCGAGACCGAACGCCGCCCCACTGTTCTGGGCTTGATCGCTTCGGGGCGGATGCGGCCGGATGCCGGAACCGTCACCCTGGACGGCCACACCGACTATGCGGGACTGCGCCGCCAGATCGCCCTCGTCGACGCCCTCGGGGTCTCGGAGCCGGCCGCGGACCTGAAGGTTGACGAGGTTGTAGCCGAAGAGCTCATGTTCGCCGGCCGACTCGGCCGCCGACGCACGGTCACGCGGGTGCTCACCGAGCTCGACCTCGCCGACCAGGCACGCTCTGACATGGGCGACCTCGCGCCCGACGACCGCATCCGCCTGCTTACCGAGCTGGCGGTGCTTCGCGACGGCGTTCTGGGCCTCGTTCTCACCTCGCCCGACCGCCACGGCGGCGACCCGTTGGGCTGGTGGGACGTCGCGGGCGGCCTGGCCGCGCGGGGGTATGCGGTGCTCGTGATCGCCGGTGACGCCTCCGCGCACGCGATCGCCGACCTGGAACTGACCAACCTCGAGCCGGCCGGGGAACTGCCCGCCGGACTCGTGCGCTCATCCCTCACCACCGCTGGAGCCGACGAACTGTGAAGATCTTCGCCATGATCCGCGCCGAACTGGCGCGCCTGACCGCCACGACCATGTCCCGCGTGGCACTCGTCGCGCTGATGCTGGTGCCCGTGCTCTACGGCGGCCTCTACCTCTGGGCAAACCAGGACCCGTACGCGGGCCTGGACCGGGTGCCCGTGGCCCTCGTCGTGTCCGACACCGGCTCGGAGCTGGACGGCGCCGCCACCAATTACGGCACCGACGTCGCCGAGCAGCTCATCGAGGACGGCACCTTCGACTGGCACACCGTGACCGCGGCGACCGCGAAGGCCGGTGTGGCCGACGCCACCTACGACTTCAGCGTCACGATTCCCGCCGACTTCTCCAGCTCGATCGCCTCGTCCTCATCCGATACCCCGCACCAGGCCACGATCACCCTCACCACCAACGACACCAACAGCTACCTCGCCTCCACGATCGGCAGCCAGGCCGCCCAGACCATTCGGGATGCCATCGTCGAACGGGTCAACGAGCAGGCCGCCGACACCCTGCTCATCGGCCTGTCCGACATCCGCTCGAGCCTGGTCGACGCCGCCGATGGCGCCACCCAGCTGACGGATGGCGCGTCGACCGCCGTAGACGGCGGCAGCAGCCTCGCCGACGGGGCGGGCCGGCTCGCAGACGGCACCGGCCAGCTGGCCACGGGAGCCGGCACCCTCGCCAACGGCACCGGGCAGCTCGCCGACGGTGCCGCCCAGATCGCCGACGGCACGGGCAAGGTCGCCACCGGGTCCGACAGCCTGGCCGCCGGGGCCGCGCAGCTCAGCACGGGAGCGGGCGGCCTCGCCGCCGGCGCGGGCCAGGTCGCGACCGGAGCCGACGCCCTGGCCACCGGAACCGGGCAGGTCGCCGACGGCACCGCCGCGCT
>NZ_SOGI01000038.1:0-23779 GCF_004403385.1 Cryobacterium sp. TMT4-31 | reverse complement strand
CGGCGCCGGTGCAACAGGCGGCGCCGCGGCGGGGATGACCGGAGTCGCGGGAGCGGCCTGAGCCGGCGGGGTGCGTCGCGCGGCGTCAACGGCCGGATCGGGCTCGAAGGTCGGGGTGAGGCCCCAGCGGAAACCGCCGGACGGCGCCGGGGTGGTGGCGGCAGGCGCGGTGTCACCGTCGGCCGACGCAGAATCCGGGGATGGAACCTGCGCAGCGGGCCCCGGCGGTGCGGCGGGCGGGTCTGCTGGCGGTGCGGCGGGCGGTGCAACCGGCGGAACGACAACGGGCGTGACGGGGAGGGCGACGGTCGGGGGAGAGTCGGGCCCCGCATCCGCCTTGGTGCCGGCGGCGGCCTCGGCGGCGGGCTCGGCGGCGGGCTCGGCGGCAGCCTCGCTGTCGTCGGCGTTCAGCTGAGCCGCGAGCCAGTCCAGGCCGAGGTCCTTGTCGTCGTTGCCGCCCTGCTGCTCGGGCATCAGCTCAGTCCCAGGTCCTCGAGTCCGATGGCCGCGTAGTACGGGTAGCCGGCCTCTTCGATGATTTCGCGGGCCCCGGTGCTGCGGTCCACGACCACGGCGACGCCGGCGATGATGGCGCCCACCTTGAGCAGCGCCTCGATGGCGGCGAGCGGTGAGCCACCGGTGGTGGAGGTGTCTTCGAGGACGATGACCCGCTTGCCGGCGAGGTCTGGGCCCTCGACCTGGCGGCCACGGCCGTGGTCCTTGGGTTCCTTGCGAACGACGAAGGCGTCGTAGGCCAGCCCGCGGGCGGCACCCTGGTGCAGGATCGCGGTGGCGACGGGGTCGGCGCCCATGGTCATGCCGCCGACGGCCACGACATCCGGAATGTCCTTGATGAGATCGATCATGACCTGGCCGATCAGCGGGGCGACCCTGTGGTCGAGGCTGACCTTGCGGAGATCCACGTAGTACGTGGCCTTCTTGCCACTGGTGAGGGTGAAGTCACCGTGGAAGACGGCGTCGGCCGAGATGTAGTCGATGAGTTTTCTGCGGGTATCCATCACAGGGCTACTTTAGGCCAACACGCGCCCGCGCGCCCGGTGCACGATACGGGCGTGCGCCGGTCGGGGTGATCAGAAGCTGCGAACGAACTTCCGCACGGGAACACGACCGTAGCCATCCTTGTTCACGGCAACGACGGTGCCGACGACGGCGCCTACGGCAACAAGGGAGATGAGGAGCATGAAAACGAACACGGTCGTGCCTTTCGAGGGAAGTGGATGGCCGGGCCACGCGGGCTGCTGCCCGGTAACCGACGTCTTTATCTGACCACCAACAACCATTCAGCACAATCACATTGTTTAGCAAGGACTATGTAGTCTGGCTTCATGGATGTTCAGCGCCTCGAACTGCTCCGCGAGCTGGCCGAACGCGGCAGCGTGACCGCCGTTGCGCGGGCCACCCACCGCACCCCGTCTGCGGTCTCGCAGCAGCTGAAGGTCCTCGAGCGCGAGGCCGGCCTGCCCCTCACCGAACGCAGCGGGCGCGGGCTTGTGCTCACCGACGCCGGCCGCGCGCTGGCCGCGAGCGCGACGGATATCGCGGTGGCGCTGGAGCGCGCCACAGCCGTCTGGGACACCTTCCGCAACCGGGCCACCGGCGACGTGAGCCTGGTCACGTTCCCCACCGCCGGACAGATGCTGCTGCCGGGCGCACTGCAGGACCTGGCCGACCACGACGGCCTGGCGGTGCATTGCACCGACATGGACCCGGAGCTCAGCGACTTTCCCGCGCTCACGAGCGAATACGACATCGTGCTCGCCCACAGCATGCGCGGGCAGCACACCTGGGGCGGGCGCGGCCTCACCTCGGTGCCCCTGATGACCGAACCCCTCGACGTCGGCCTGCCGACCGGACACAGGCTGGCCGGTCGGGTGTCGCTGGGCGCGAGCGACGTGGTCGGTGAGACCTGGATCGGCGTGCCCCTCGGCTACCCGTTCGGACGCATCCTGCACGACATCGAACTGCAGACCGGCAGCCGCGCCCTGGTCACCCAACGGTTCGCGGACATGCGGCTGATCGAATCGTTCATCATGGCCGGGCTCGGCATCGCCCTCGTCCCCCGATACACCTCCAGCGGCGACCAGCCCGGCCGGATGGTACTCAAGCCACTACGGGGACTCGACGCCGAACGGCAGATCGTGGCGCTGATGCGGCCCGACCGTGCCGAACGACTGGCCGTGCGTACCGTCGTCGAGGCGCTGCGCGCCCGGGCGGCGCAGGTGCAAGCCGAGCACGCGGCGGCGGCCGGCTGAGCCGGTACTCCAGCGGCTGGTCCTCCAGCGGCTGGTCGTGCGCCGGCGGTTAGGCTGACCGGATGGCTGACATCGAATGGACCCTGCGCTGGGAGGCCGATCTCTCGGCCGACGACCACACCGCCCTGGCGGCCCTGTTCGCGCGCTACTACCCCGAGGACCACGCCACCTTCACCGGCACCCGCAGCTGGATGGGCGCCCGCCCGGAGGCCCGCGTGATCGGTTACCACGACGGCCGGCCGGTCGCCCACCTCGGCTTCGTGCGGCGGATGCTGCGCCTCGAGTCCGGCGGGTCGCAGCTGGTCGGCGATGTGGGATTGGTCGGCGTCGATCCCGACTACCAAGGCACCGGCCTCGGCCGCCGGCTGCTCGCCGAGGCCGCCACGGCCCTGACCGGCCAGGGGCTGCCGTTCGGCTACCTCACCTGCGCTCCCGAGCTCGTCGCCTATTACGCCGGTGGCGGCTGGCGGCAGTCGCCCGGACAGGTGACCCGCATGATCGACACCCGGATGCGCCAGGAGACCTTCACCGGCCCCGCGATGGTGCTCCCGGTGGCGGCGCCGTTCAGCAAATGGCCGACCGGGCAGACGATCATCCGCGACGGCCTCGAGGTCTAAGCCCTCCGGCTGCCGACGCGCCCGGCGTCAGAGCGTGCGCACGCCACTCAGGTACCGGTCCACCACCACGTCGACGAGTGCGGCCGGGGGCTCCTCGCCCTCGACGAGGAGGGTCGCGCTGACCACGTCCGCGCCGGCGTCCTGCGACCACCTGGCGAAGGTGCCCGGTGCCAGCAGATAGCTCGCGACGACCAGGCGGGCATCCGGTGACTCACTGCGCGCGGCGGCCACGGCATCCACCAGACTCGGCGTCGCGGCGGCGATGAAGGCGACGGTGACCGGTCGGCCCAGCAGGGCGGCTAGTTGCTCGCCCGCTGTGCGGCAGTCGGCCACGGCGTCCGCGTCGCTCGATCCCGCGGCGGCGAGGATCACGCGGTCTTCCGCGCGCAGGCCACTCTGGGCCAGCCGGTCGGCGAGGATGTCGGTCAGCCGGCTGTCGGGTCCGAGCGCCGCGGTCACGCCGACCTGACGCGGCTGGGCCTGGGCCACGGCGTTGGCGAGGTCGAACTTCACGTGGTACCCGGCGGACACCAGCAGCGGCACGATGACGGCGGACCGGCCGGGGTCGGCCTCGGCGAGGCACTGCGGCACATCCGGCTGCTGCACATCGATGAAACCGGCCGCAACCGGGGTGGCCGGGCTGATCGTGGTCAGCGCCCGAGTCACCGCGTCGACGAGGGCCAGCACCGCGCGCTGGGCAGCGGGATCCCGGGAGCCGTGCGAGGCGAGGAGCAGGAGCGGCGCTGTGTCGCGCTGGAGTGCGTCGCTCATCACGCCGCGGCGCGGGCCGAGGCGTCCGGGGCCAGCCGCACCTGCACCGAGCCGGATTCGACCCTGGTCTCGAAGGTGGGCAGCGTGAAGTCGGCGGAGGTGAAGCACTCGCCGGTGGCCAGGTCATAGACCTGCTTGTGCAGCGGCGAGGCCAACGTCACCCGGTCCCCGTGCGAGCCGACGATTCCCCGGCACATCACGAACGAGCCGGTCGCGGGGTCCCGGTTCGAGACGGCGTACACGGTTCCGTCGGGCATCCGCACCAACGCGAGCTGCTCGCCGTCGACGATGGCCGCTTCTGCCCACAGGGGTTCGAGCTGGGAGAGTTCGCAGACTGTCGCCCATCCGGTGGTGGCGTCGGCGCTCCGCGGCGCGGTGGTGCTTTCAGTGGTCAGCATGATGTCCTCGATTCCGGCGCCGGGCCAGTGGATGCGTTCGGCACCCCCTCAGATTACCCAAGCCGGGGTCGTGATCTTCGGGACCAAGTACCCTCTTTTAGCGCGCGCGGATGTGACTTACTTGAGGGACGCCATGAGGTCGGCGCGACGGCGGACGACGCCGTCGGGATTATGCGGCCTGATTTACCCGAGAGATGCCGTAATGACACTGAACACTCCCCTGCCGACGACCAGCGAATCGGACGGCGTGCGCCGCGTCATCGTGATCGGAGGCGGCCCCGCCGCGCACCGGTTCACCGAGGCCATGGTCGCCCGCACTGTCGCGGACGGCGATTCCGCCCGGCCCGTCGACATCACCGTCATCGGCGAGGAAATCCACCTGCCCTACGACAGGGTCTCCCTCTCGCACCGCCTGAACGGTCCGGAGGACCTCACCCTGGGCGACCCGGTGTTCTGGCAGTCCGAGACCGTGCGCTACCGCGGCGGCAGCCGCGTCACCGCCGTGGACCCCGCGGCCCGGACCGTCACCCTCGACAACGGTGACGCCCTGGCCTACGACGACCTGGTGTTCGCGACGGGTTCGAGCGCCTTCGTTCCGCCGGTGCCCGGTGGCGACAAGGGTGTCGTGTACCGCACCATCGAAGACGTGGACTTCCTCGTCAGCGAGACCGCACGCCTGAAGGCGAAGTTCGGCCGGCCCGCGAACGTCACCGTGATCGGCGGCGGCCTGCTGGGGCTCGAGGCCGCCGGCGGTGTGCAGCGCCTCGGCGCCAACACCACGATCGTGGATGGCGCCACCTGGCTGATGCCCACCCAGCTCGACCAGGGTGCCGGCATGGCCCTCGGCCGTCTCATCCACGGCCAGGGCATCCACCTCGAACTCGGCCACCGCCCCACCGAGATCCTCGTCGCCGAGACCGGCCAGGTACTCGGGTTGACCCTCGACGACGATCGGCAGATCAACGCCGACCTGATTGTCTGGTCCATCGGCATCCGTGCCCGCGACGAACTCGCCCGCGCGGCGGGCCTGGAGATCGGCCCGCGCGGCGGCATCGTGATCGGCGACGACTGCTCCAGCTCCGTGCCCGGCATCTGGGCCATCGGCGAGGTCGCCAGCTACGACGGCCGCTGCATCGGACTCGTCGCTCCCGCGAACGCGATGGCCGAGGTCGTGGCCGACAGGCTCAACGGCGGCCAGGCCCTGTTCCCCGGCATCGACGACGCCACCAAGCTCAAGCTCTCCGGTGTGGAGGTGGCCAGCTTTGGTGACGCCTTCGGCACCGGCGAGCGGGCCCTCGAGGTCGTCTACGCCGACCCCGCGCGTGGCCTGTACCAGAAGGTCGTCGTGTCCAGCGACGCCAAGACCCTGCTCGGCGGCATCTTCGTCGGCGACGCCTCCCCGTACCTGTCGCTGCGCCCGCTGCTCGGCCGCGAACTGCCCGCCGAACCCGGCGCGTACCTGTCCGCCTCCGGCGCCGAGCTGCCGTCCAGCTCCGACATGCCCGACGACGCCCAGCTGTGCTCCTGCAACGACGTGTCGTTCGGCACCGTGCGCGCGGCCATCCGTGGCGACCACGGCGACCCCGTCACCGAGCTCGGCGCACTCAAGGCCTGCACCCGGGCCGGCACCCAGTGCGGCTCGTGCGTGCCGCTGCTCAAGAAGGTTCTCGAAACCGAACTGACCGCCGCCGGCCTTGAAATCTCGAAGGCGCTCTGCGAGCACATCTCGATCAGCCGCAGCGAACTGTTCGAGTCGGTGCGGGTACTGCAGCTCACCTCGTTCGACCAGATCATGGAACGCTTCGGCACCGGCCTCGGCTGCGATGTCTGCAAGCCCACCATCGCCTCGATCCTGGCCTCGCAGTCCTCCGCGTACATCCTGGATGCCGGCCGTGGCGGCCTGCAGGACACCAACGACCGTGCCCTCGGCAACATGCAGAAGGACGGCAGCTACTCGGTTATCCCCCGCATTCCCGGTGGCGAAATCACCCCGGAGAAGCTCATCGCGATCGGCGAGGTCGCCGCCGAATTCAACCTGTACACCAAGATCACCGGTGGTCAGCGGATCGCCCTGTTCGGCGCCCGGCTCGACCAGCTGCCCGACATCTGGCGCACCCTGGTGGATGCCGGTTTCGAGTCCGGCCAGGCCTACGGCAAGAGCCTGCGCACGGCAAAGTCGTGTGTGGGGTCGGCCTGGTGCCGCTTCGGAGTGCAGGATTCCGTGGCGCTGGCGATCACGCTGGAGAACCGCTACCGCGGCCTGCGCTCGCCGCACAAGTTCAAGATCGGTGTCTCCGGCTGCGCCCGCGAGTGCGCCGAGGCCCGCGCCAAGGACATCGGCGTCATCGCCACCGAGCTGGGCTGGAACCTCTACGTCGGCGGTAACGGCGGCTTCCAGCCCGTTCACGCCGTGCTGCTCGCCAAGGACCTCGACGAGGAAACCCTGATCAAGTACATCGACCGCTACCTGATGTACTACATCCGCACCGCCGACCGCGTGCAGCGCACCGCCCGCTGGCAGGAAGACATCGAGGGTGGTTTCGACCACGTCCGCGACGTCGTCTGCAGCGATTCCCTGGGCATCGCCGATGACCTCGAAGCGGCCATGGCCGCCCACATCGACGTGTACGAAGACGAGTGGGCCGCCACGCTGGCCGATCCCGAGCGCCTGCGCCGGTTCCGGCCGTTCGTGAACTCCGACACCCCCGACCCGTCGCTCCTTCAGGTGATCGAACGCGGCCAGCCGCGTCCGGCCCGCCCTGAAGAACGCGACGGCACCAGCGCCGCCGGCCCCGTCCACCTGGCCGGCCTCACCATCCCGGTTCGCCGGGACGACATCGACATCCCGGTTTCCTCGGCGACCGGCGTGGAGTAGCCCGTGTCCGCCGGCCTCGACTTCTCGGGGAAACGGGTCCTCGTCGTCGGCGGGGCCCACGCGGCACGCCGTGTCCTCGCGCGGTACCTGGCCTCGGGCGCGACCGTGTACCACCTGGCCGGACCCGGCCCGCAGTCGCCGGCCGTCCGACCGGCCCCCGGGGTGCACACCCCGGTGTTTCCCCGGTCGGTCGGCGCCTGGAATGCGCTCATCGCCGCCGTCGACCTGGTCGCCGTCGTGGAGACCACTCCGCCCACCGACGCCGTGATCGCTGCGGCGTGCGCGCGGCACCGCACCTGGCTGAGCCGGGAAACCGCGGCGTCGACCGCGCCCATCGGGTCGGTCACGCTCGTCGGCGGCGGCCCCGGCCTGGAAAGCCTGCTCACGGTCGGTGCGCTCGCGGCACTGAACGCGGCCGACATCGTCTACTACGACCGGCTCGGCCCCACCGACAGGCTCGACGTCTGGGCGCCCGGCGCCGAGCAGATCGACGTGGGCAAGGCTCCCGGTCACCACGCGATCCCCCAGCGCGATGCTGAGCGGATGATGGTGGCATCCGCCCTGGCCGGCCTCACCGTGGTGCGCCTGAAAGGCGGCGACCCGTTCGTCTTCGGTCGGGGTGGCGAAGAAGTCATCGCCTGCCGCGCCGCCGGTGTACCGGTGACCGTGATCTCTGGGGTGACCAGCGCCATCGCCGTGCCGGCCGCCGCGGGCATCCCCGTCACCCACCGCGAGATCACCCGGATGTTCACGGTGATCTCCGGGCACGCGCCGATCAACGACACCGAACTGACCCACCTGGTGGGCCTGGGCGGCACCATCGTGGTCCTGATGGGAATCGGCACCCTGCAGCAGCTGGTTGCCGGCCTCACCAGGCTCGGGATGCGCACCGACATGCCCGTGGCGATCGTGGAGCGCGGTTTCGCCCACGACCAGCGCACGACCCTCGGCCGGCTGGACAGCATCGCCGCGCTCGCGGCCCACGCCGGGGTGCGATCCCCCGCCGTCGTGGTGATCGGCGACGTGGTGGCCCTGGCCGCGCACGGCGATGACACTGCCGCCGATCTCCTGCGCGAGGCCGCGACCCTGGCGACCTAGGTTCCCGCCCCGCCGACCCGACTGACCGGCCGAGTTGCTGCAAAACCCCCTGTGCCTGCTCTGGAAAGGGAACGTTGCGGCAAGTCAGCGAAGGGGATCACCGCCACTTGCATGAGGTGCTCCCGGCGATGGTGCCGCATCCCGGCAACGCGAAGGCGGCGATCCTGCCTCGCCGGCTGCGCTGCCGGGGTGGGGCGAGAACCGCCGCCTTCCTCTGCCGCCTCCGCCCGGCCCCGGGCGGGAGGCGGTCAGGCTCTACCGTGCGACGCCCGGGTGCGGCGCGACAGGGAGTCGACGATGACCGCGAGCAGCAGCACCGCGCCGGTGATCATGTACCGGATCGACGAGTCCAGGTTGAGTAGGGTCAGGCCGCTGGAGATCGACTGGATCACCAGGATGCCCAACAGCGCGGAGAACGCGCTGCCGCGGCCGCCGAAGAGGCTGGCGCCGCCGATCACCGCGGCGGCGATGGCGTTGAGGTTGGTGTCGCCGCCGCCCGAGCCCTGGTTGGCTGCCGCCAGCCGGCCCGCGGCGAGGATGCCGCCCAGAGCCGCGAAGGTGGAGCACAGCACAAAAACCGTGAGGTAGACCTTGGTGACGTTGATGCCGGACCGCCGGGCGGCCTCCACATTGCCGCCGACCGCGTACACCGACCGGCCCCAGCGGGTGCGGGTGAGGAAGAAGTTCATCACCACGACGAGCACCAGGAACAGCACGAATGTCGCGCCGACACCGCGGGTCTGGTTGAGGTACCAGGTGGGCACGGCGAGCACCAGCAGCAGGAACACGCTGCGCACCACGATCGAGGTGGCCGGCACGGCCGAGAGCCCCGCCGCCGCCCGCCGGTTCGCGGTGACGAACAGTTGCGCCGCATAGGCCAGCGCCGTCAGTATCACCAGCACGTAGGAGAGCCAGTCGGGCAGGAACCACTGCTGGGCGAACTGCACGATCCAGGAATCGAAAGGGATGTTGATCGACCCCGTGGAGCCGAGCACCCACAGCTGCAGCCCGAGGAAGCCGAGCAACCCGGCCAGGGTGATCACAAAGCTGGGTACCCCGAACCGGGTATACAGGAACCCGTACAGCAGGCCGATGACCACACCGGACAGCAACGAGGCCAGCAGGGCGACCGGCAGCGGCCAGCCCAGGTTGACAAAACCGACCGCGAGGATGGCCGCGGACAGGCCGCTGACCGACCCGACCGACAGGTCGATCTCGCCCAGCAGCAGCACCAGCACGATGCCGATGGAGATGGTGCCGACGGCCGCGCACTGCAGGGTGAGGTTGACCAGGTTGGTGCTGGAGAGGAAGTTTGGGTTGAGCAGGGAGAACGCCACCCAGATCACGATCAGGCCGATCACAACGGGCAACGAACCGATGTCACCGGAACGTACCCGCCGACCGAAGGCGCGCACCGCACCGCCGATGCCGTGCTGCTGGATGAGGCGCTCGTCCTGCAGGTCGGCGGCCACCGCGGCGAGGCGCACGGTTTCGGTGGGCGGCGCCGCCGGTTCGGGCGGGCTGGACTGTGGGGGCGATGTCGGGGTCGTCATGGCCGGGCCTCCTCTGGGGGTGCAACATCAGGGGGTGCAACGTCAGGGGATGGAACAGCGTCATCCGCGGCCTCCGGAGAGCCGACCCGGGCTTGGGCGCGCCGGGTGACGGCGTTATCGGAGGCGCCGGTGATGGCCGCGATGATGTCTTCGTAGGTGACATCGGCCACCTTGAATTCACCGTTGTTGCGGCCCAGACGCAGCACCACGATGCGGTCGGCGACGGCCTGCACATCCGCCATGTTGTGGCTGATCAGCACCACGGCAAGGCCGCGTTCACGCAGCCGCTCGATGAGGTTGAGCACCTCGGCGGTCTGGGCCACACCCAACGCCGCGGTGGGCTCGTCGAGGATCACGATGCGCGGGTCGCCGATCAGCGAACGGGCGATGGCCACGGTCTGGCGCTGACCGCCAGACAACGACGCCACCGGGATACGCACCGAGGGGATGCGTGCCGACAGTTGCCGCAACAGCTCCCAGGAGCGCTTCTCCATCTCGACCTCGTTGATGGTGCCCCGGCCGAGTTCGTGGCCGAGGAACAGGTTGGCGACCACGTCGAGGTTGTCGCACAGGGCCAGGTCCTGGTAGACGGTGGCGATGCCCAACGCGCCGGATTCAGCCGGGTTGTTGATCGTGACCGATTTGTCTCCGTCGGTGATCGTGCCGCCGTCCTTGGGGTGCACGCCGGCGAGGATCTTGATCAGGGTGGACTTGCCGGCACCGTTGTCGCCGACCAGCGCGACCACCTCACCGGAGTAGATGTCCAGGTCGATGGCGGTGAGGGCTTGCACGGCGCCGAAGTTCTTGTCGATCCCGCGCATGGAGAGCACGAGTTCGCTGGTGGGTGCGCCCTGCACGGGTTCGGGGGAAAGCACGGTCATTGTGATTCCTCTGTTTGCAGCCGCTGGCTGTTGGAGCCGGTGGGCCGACCGGGAGTCGAATCGTGGGTAGGACTCCCGGTCGGCGTCTGGGGCACCGCCTTACTGCAGGCCGGCGGCCGCGCAGGCGTCCGCGTATTCAGCGGTGCAGATCTCGTCGACGGTGTAGAAATCGTCGGCGATCACGGTGTCGGCAATGTTGTCGACGGTGACGACGACCGGGGTGAGCAGGGTCGCGGGGATGCCGTCAATCTCGGTGTCTCCCTCCGGCGTTTCGCCGCGGGCCAGCTGGTCGGCCACCTCGGCAGCCAACTCCGCTTCCAGTTTGATCGCCTTGTAGACCGTCATGAATTGGTCGCCGGCGACGATGCGCTGGATGCCGGTGAGCTCGGCGTCCTGACCGGTGACCGGGGGGATCGGGTCGACTCCGGCGGCCCGCAGTGCCGCGATGGCGCCGCCTGCCGTACCGTCGTTGGCCGCGTAGACGCCCGAGATCTGGTCACTGAACTGACCGATCTGGCCGGCCGCGAAGGTCTGAGCCTCCTCGGCACTCCAGTCCGGCGTGTCGAACTCGGCCAGGATCGGGATGCCGCTCGCGTCGATGACCGAGTGGGCGCCTTCCTTGAACAGCGTCGCGTTGCCGTCGGTGGGCGACCCGTTGATCATGATGATGCCGGTGGTCGTACCGTCGGCCTGGAGCCGCTCCACGAGGGCCTCACCCTGGAGAACACCGACCTGTTCGTTGTCGAAGGAGATGTAGTAAGCGATCTGGCCACCCTCGATGAACCTGTCGTAGGCGATCACCGGAACGTCCTGCGCGGCGGCGTTCGCGACGATGCTGGCTGCCGCCGCACCGTCGACGGGGTCGAGAACCATGACCTCGATGCCCTCGGTGAGGGCGGATTCAGCCTGCTGTTGCTGCTTCGAGGCATCCTGGTCGGCGTTGGCATAGACGACTTCGTAGTCGCCCAGGGTCGCCAGGTGTTCTTCGAACAGCGGGCGGTCGAATTTCTCGTACCGGGCCGTCTGGGATTCGGGGAGGAGCAGGCCGATCTTGATGGCGTCGCCGGACCCGCCGCCGCCGTCGTCGCTGCCGCCGTCGTCGCCGGTGGTGCACGCGGTCAGAGCACCCGCGGTAGCGATCAATGCGATCGACAGGAGCGCGAACCTCTTCCTGGGTTTTCTCATGATGTGCCTCCTACTGTGACCACCCTCGTTGGCGGTGTAACGAGCATGGCCCCGGTGCCAAATGCCGTCAAGGCTTGAACTCAAGAGGCCAGACCGCCCCTTTCGGGCGATATTTGCGGGGCCAGACCGGGCAGGATGCCACCGATCCCCGGCAGGATATCGGGGGCCGGGGCGGCCGCCACGGTGCGGATCGGGCCGTCGGTGCGGCCCGCCGTGATCTGGGCGCGATCGATGGCGAAGAGCACCGCGCCGAGCAACTCGGCCCGCTCCCCCAGCTCGCCCTTGACCACCTCGGGCACCCCGGCTGCAGTGGCCAGGGTGGAGCGTTCCAGAGCGTGCCGCAGGGGGCTGAGCAGCATCTCGCCGGCTTCGGCCAGCTCACCGCCGACCACGATGCGGTGCGGGTCGACGAGGTTGCTCAGACCCGCGAGCGCGATACCCAGGTGCCGGCCGGCATCGGCGATCACCCGGCGCGCCAGGGCCTCGCCCGCCTCGGCGCGCAGCACGACGTCGCGCAGCTTGACCTCGCCGTGGCTGCCGGGGAACTTCGCGGCCAGCGCCGAGGCTCCCACCAGGGTCTCCAGGCAGCCGCGGTTGCCGCATCGGCAGACCAGGCCCTGCTCGTCGAGGGTGACGTGACCGATCTCTCCGGCCTTGCCGCTACCGCCGCGATAGACCCGGCCATCCACGATCAGGCCGGCGCCCACGCCGTGCGACAGACGCAGATAGGCCGCCTGCCGGACGCCCTGGGCCGCGCCGATGCGGTACTCCGCGAGTGCACCGAGGTTGGCCTCGTTGTCGACGAACACCGGCCGGTGCAGCCGCGACTCGAGTTCTTCGGCGACGGGCACCCCGTCCCAGCCGCGCAGCAAGCCGGCGGTGGCGATGAGGCCGGTACGCGGGTCGACAGGCGCGGCCAGACCCACCCCCACCGCGAGCACCTCGTCGAGGCCGGCGCCCACCGACTCGGCCATGTCCCGGATGAGCAGCATCACCCTGTCGAGTTCGCTGTCGGCGCGGTGGTCGCGGGCCAGCGGCAGCATCCGCTCGGCCAGCACCTGGTGGCCGGCGTCGGCCAGCGCCAGCCGCAGTTGCCGGTTCGCCACGTGCAGGCCCACCACCAGGCCCAGTTCCCTGGCGAGGGTGACTCGCACCGCGCGACGGCCGCTGCGGGACGTGGGCGTGGTCGCCAGCACCCCGGCGGCGGCCTGCTCCTTGACGATGTTGGACACCGTGGCCGGCGACAGCCCGGTGACCGCGGCCAGTTCCACCTGGGTGAGGGCGCCGTGGTGGGTGATCGCGTCGAGGATGCGGGCGCGGTTGGCCTCACGCAGGGACGACTGCGACCCGGGATTGCGGCGGCTGCTCACAGGAGACACGATACTGCCGAGACCACCAGGACGGGCAAGCTTTCGCGCCGGGCGGTATTCCTGGACGTCCGGCGAGTGAAACGGACACGCAAGCCAAACAGGACGAGTCACCGCCGGCGGCTGTCGACCCGGACGTCGCGGACAAGGTGAAGGTGGCGCCGGGCACGGGCGGACCGGACGATTTCGGGGACGTGGAGGTCAACGAGGAAGACATCAACCTTCCGCCGTTCGGCGAGCACGTTGAGCCGCCGGACTAACCGGCCCACCGCACCGGCGGTGCCCCGCTAGCGCACCGCGTCAGCGAGAGCCCCGCCCAGCCACCGCTCGACCTCACGCTGCGATCGCAGCCTCACGACGACGAGGTGGGGGTGCGCAAGTTCCAGCGCCGGCACCCGTTCGTCGTATTTCCGCCGGGTCGAGATCGCCCACCGCACGATGTGCTCACGGTCACTGAGCAGCGTGCGGATGGGTGGCTCGACGTTGCCGTTCCACAACTCCTCGCGGCGAACCCGGCGGCGGATGGTACGGCGGATCACCCGGGGAAGCGTGACGCGCAGAACGGCAGATCGAGCCACACGAGCAGATCGGCACGTTCGGCAAGCACCTCGCGGGCGGCGCTGTACTGCCATTCGGTCGTCCATGACTCCGCGGCGATGAAACCGCGCACATCATCGGCGAATTCCGGCCGGGGCACCCACTTCGGGCCGTGGAACAGCGCGTCGATCTCCGTGTGTGCGCCCCCGGTGATCACGGCGATCCGCGCGGCGAGGGTGGTTCTGCCCGTACCGGACACCCCGGCAACCAGCACTCGGCGGGGCCGAAGCGGAAGGGCACCGTCGGCGGAGGCCATGGCCGTCCGACTCATCGCGGGCGCACCGGTCAACGCCTGATGGGTTTCCACTGCGGCGGGTCCTGGACGGTTCGCTGGGGCACGATGCGAGGGAGCACTCGGTGCAGCCGGACCGAGGACCTGAAGTACAGGAAAGCCAGCAACGCATCAGCGATCACACCGAGCACGCCTGCGAGTGCCACGTCGGTCGCCCCCGTGGCGACCGAGAACATCCAGTTGGCGACGCTCAGGACCAGCAACGATCCGACCACGAAGCCGGCCCGTGGTCGCGAGGTCATCCGCCACCAGGCGCGTGGCGGCTCAACCGGCTCGTCTGCACCACGGAAGGACCGCACACCACCGAAATAGAGGAGCAGGTACAGCAGGATGCCCTCCACCGCAAAAATCGGATTCGTGACGGTGTGCGGAAAGGCCGCGCTGTTGAGTGCCAAGACGGTCAGACCGGCGGCAATGTAGGCGACCTTCCACCGCGTCTTTCGGATGCGAAGCATGGCCAGAGCCTATGCCCAATGCCACAGCTCACTGGGACGATTCAGGCTGCGGCAATTCGTGCAGCCGCATCGCAATTGGGACGTGTGCGGTGGAGCTCGGCTTAGAGCGTGTCGACGGCAGCCCGTTCGACGGCAAGACCCGCGTGGTAGCGGTCCAGGTAGTCGGCGAAGCCGGCGACGTCGACAGGGTCGGGGGCGACGGTCTCGAATTCTTGCCCCACGAACACTCGCTCACGCAGGTACCCGTCCAGGTCGAGGTCGACGCCGGATGCTGTGGCCGCCGTGTAGGACGCCAGGACCGCGATGCCCCAGGCGCCGCCCTCCGATGCCGTCTCGGCGACCGAGACCGGGGCATCCAAGGCGCCGGCGAGGAATCGCTGGGCGACACCGGCGGTGCGGAAGAGCCCACCGTGCGCGAACATCGCGTCGAGTTCGACGCCCTCCTCGGCGAGAACGCGCATGCCGAGGCTGAGCGTGCCGAACACTCCGTAGAGCTGCGCGCGCATGAAGTTGGCGAGGGTGAGCCGGCTGTCGGGGGTGCGCACGAAGAGCGGCCGCCCCTCGGTGAGGCCGGCGATGGGCTCGCCGGCCAGGTGGTTGTAGGCCAACAGGCCGCCGGCATCCGCGTCACCGTCGAGCGCCTCACGGAACAGGGCGTCGAATACCGCGTCGCTGGCAACGGGGTTACCGCTGGCCGCGGCGAAGCGGCCGAACATCCCGGCCCACGCGGCGAGCTCGCTTGCCCCGTTGTTGCAGTGCACCATCGCGACGGGATCGCCGGCCGGGGTGGTGACCAGGTCGAGTTCGTGGTGCACCTTTTTGAGGGGGCGCTCGAGCACAACCATCGCGAAGATGCTGGTGCCGGCGCTGACGTTACCGGTGCGCGGGGCGACGGAACAGGTCGCGACCATGCCCGTGCCGGCGTCGCCCTCGGGCGGGCACAGCACGGCGCCTGGACGCAGGGCACCGGTCGGGTCGAGAAGGGCCGCGCCCGCCGCCGTGAGCTCGCCTGCCGGCTGGCCGGCCACCAGCACGGTGGGCAGGAGTGCGGCCAGGTTGAGGTCGGGAGCGGACTCGGCGACCAGACCGTCGTATCGGGCGAGGAGCTCGGCGTCGTAGTCCGCGGTGGCGGCGTCGATGGGGAACATGCCCGAGGCATCGCCGACGCCCAGGACCTTGCGGCCGGTGAGCTGCCAGTGCACGTAGCCGGCGAGGGTCGTGATGAAGTCGAGCTGCGCCACGTGCGGCTCGTGGTCGACGACCGCCTGGTGCAGGTGCGCGATCGACCAGCGCAGCGGAATGTTCACTCCGAACAGCTCGGTCAGCTCGGTCGCCGCGGGACCTGTGGTGGTGTTGCGCCAGGTGCGGAACGGAACCAGCTGCTCGCCGGCGGCGTCGAACGCTAGATAGCCGTGCATCATCGCCGAAACGCCGACAGCACTGTAGCTTTCCAGGCGAACCCCGTACTGCTTTTCGACATCGGCGACGAGGGCAGCGTGAGCGGCCTGGATGCCCGTCCACACGTCTGCCAACGAGTACGTCCAGACCCGATCGACGAACTGGTTCTCCCACTCGTGGCTGCCGACGGAGAGGACGTCAGCCGGGTCCTCGCCGATCAGGCAGGCCTTGATGCGGGTCGACCCCAGCTCGATCCCCAGGGACGTCCGTCCGCTGAGAATTGCGGTCCGGGCGGCGTCGAGTGCATCGTTGCTAGTCATATCTCGATTATGGCGGATGGCCGGGCACCTTTTGCAACGTTGTGAATCGCCGCCAGGTATTCGGCGTGAAGCTCCGGTTGACGCGGGTGGGGCAGGCGGTCGGGTGTCCGTCAGGCGACGGCCTTCTCCAACAGCTCGACGAGTCGCCTCTGGTCCTCGGCGGTGAGCTTGGTCACCGCGAATGAGGTGGGCCAGAGGTTTCCGTCGTCGAGGTTGGCGTCCGGCTGGAAGCCGATGGTGGCATAGCGCACCTTGAATTTGGCGGCGCTCTGGAAAAAGACCACCACCTTGCCGTCGGAGTCCGTATACGCCGGCATGCCGTACCAGGTCTTGGCACCCAGGTCGGTGTTCTCCTTCACCAATCGGTGCAAAGTCTCGGCCAGTTCCTGGTCGGTGCCGGACATCTCGGCGATCGCCGCCAGGCACGCGGCTTCGAGGTCGGCGCCCAGTTTTGCGGCCTTGGCCTCTGCCGCGGCCGCCCGCATGGCGGCCTTCTCCTCTTTGCTGAAGGTTTCGCTCACGATCTGTTCCTCACTGGTCAAGGTTGCGTCTCTGGCACCCACTGTAGAAGCAACCCGGCAGGTGTGCTTCTTCGATCCTGCTCGGCGGGCGCGAATGGGGCACCGGCGCATCCGGTGTGCCTGACTCAGGGACCGCCGAGCCAGCTGTCGATTCGATGGTGGTCCGGGGCGAACCCGTGGCCGACACCCCAGAGCACAGCCTGGGTACGGCTGGCGACCCCGATCTTGCCGTAGACGCTGCGGATATAGGACTTCACGGTGTTGGGACTGAGGTAGGTGAGCGCGGCCACCTCGGCGTTACTCTTGCCCTGGGTGATGAGCGCCAGGATCTCGGATTCACGGTCTGTGATTCCTTCGCGACGCCCGGGCCAGTCCAGTCCGGGAGCGCTGCCCGCTCGCTTCGGCGGATCGCTCACCACGATCTCACCGGCGTGCACCGACTCCAGGGCCGCGACCAGGTCGCGGGCGGGCAGCGTCTTCGACAGGTAACCGCTGACGCCCCGCTCCAACGCATCATCGATGAGCGAGGGCTGGAAATTCCAGGTGTACACGACGACGCGACGGGCTCGCGGGTTTCGCACGAGGGCCGTGAGCTCGGACAGATCGGACTCGGGCTGGGCGAAGGAGTCGTACAGCACGATGTCGGTTGTGTCGGAGAGAGCCGCATTCGCATCGATCTCCGCAACAAGCACACGATCCCGATAGTGATCGAACATGTGCGCCAGGCCCTTCAGCACGATGTCGTAGTCATCGACCAGGGCGACAGTCACGGGCTGGGTCGAAGACATAGTAGGACGCTACAGCTTCTGCCGGCCCGGCAGTTACACCCCTAGGGGTGTGCCGCCGCCTCCTTCTGGGTGATTTGCTGTTTATCGCCCAGCAACCGCTGGTCACATCGAAGGCTCAGCCCCATCAAACAGGAAGGAGACCACAATGCTTGGTCTCATCATCAGCCTCATCGTCGTCGGCATCATCGCCGGCGCCTTCGCCCGCCTCGTCGTGCCCGGTCGGCAGAACATTAGCATCCCGATGACCATCGTGCTGGGCATCATCGGTTCCTTCGTCGGCGGGTTCCTCGGCTTCCTGATCTTCCAGCACGACCCCATGGACGGCTTCTTCCAGCCGGCCGGCATCATCGGATCCATCATCGGCGCGATCATCGTGCTCCTGGTTTACATCCGCGTCAGCAATCGGCGCAGCGTTCAGCACTAGCCGGTCTCCCGGTGGCCGCCACCTGGCAGGTCACCGGGGCCGCATGCAGGGAGCGCAACCCTGACAGGCCCGGCGGAGGATGATGGCATCAACGCTTGGCGAGCCGGGTCGCCAAGCCCGGGTAACCGACCACAATGCCGTCGGAGTCGACGGTCAACTCGACCTGATCGTCACCACCGGCGCCGCGGTACCGGACCCGGCCGGGCGTCGACGAGGCATACACCTGGTCGCTCCGAATCACCCGCAGGGACGGTATCTCGATCCAGGCCATCACCAGCGCGGTCTCCGGCACGTTCCCATTCAGCAGCCGCAGGCGCCGGATCGGCATGGTGTTCGTCACAGGGCACAGGCCGATGTCGCAGTCGAGCGCACCGTCGATGCTGCCTGGTTCCGCAAGGCCGGCGGGCGGAAGACCGGCATCGCCCTGCACCTGGGTCACGGCTGCCCAGTGGTTGTTCTGATCCCGGGTCAGCGCGAGTGAACGCATCCAACCGGCGCCGTGCGCACTGATGTCGACCGTCAAGGTGCACCAGGCATCGGTGGCGTCCAACGACCAGGCGGTGGCATAGCCGACCGTGACCGAGGTTCCCTCGGCCTTCAGGCCGCTCTCCCCGATCTCGATCAACGCCCGATCGATGCGGTCAGGGTCGTCCTGCCCTCGCCAGGCCACATCCGATTGCTTCATGCGCCCATGTTGCCTGGGTGACGCCGGCACGTAAAGGCGGACTTCTTCACCAATCGCCGTTCCAGGTGTACCCAAAACGCAGCGTGTCGGGAAGAAGTCCGCCTTCACGTACTGGGCTAGGTGTTCTGCGGGAAGCCCAGGTTGATGCCGCCGTGGCTGGGGTCGAGCCACCGGGCGGTGACGGCCTTCTCCCGGGTGTAGAAGTTGATGCCGGCGGGGCCGTAGGCCTTGGCGTCGCCGAACAGGGAGTCCTTCCAGCCGCCGAACGAGTGGTAGGCCACGGGCACCGGGATCGGCACGTTGATGCCGACCATGCCCACCTGCACCTCGTGCTGGAAGCGCCTGGCTGCGCCGCCGTCGTTGGTGAAGATGGCGGTGCCGTTGCCGTACCGGCTGGCGTTGATGACGGCCACGCCGTCGGTGTAGCTGGCCACCCGCAAGACGCTCAGCACCGGACCGAAGATCTCGTCCTTGTATACGGCGGAGTCCAGGCTGACCTTGTCGAACAGGGTGGGGCCGAGCCAGAAGCCGGCTGCCTCACCGTCGACCTCGATGCCGCGACCGTCGATCACGACCTCCGCGCCATCGGCCAGGGCGATGTCGATGTAACCGGCGACCTTATCGCGGTGCGCCTCGGTGATCAGCGGGCCCATGTCGCAGCCGCGCATGCCGTCGCCCACTTTCAGTCCCTTGACGCGGTCGGCGATCTTGGAGATCAGCTCATCGGCGACGGGTTCGACGGCCACGATCACGCTGATGGCCATGCAGCGCTCCCCCGCCGAGCCGAAGCCGGCGTTGACGGCGGCATCCGCGGCGAGGTCGAGGTCGGCATCCGGCAGCACCAGCATGTGGTTCTTGGCGCCGCCGAGGGCCTGCACCCGCTTACCGTGGTGGGCGGCGGTCTCGTAGATGTACTTGGCGATGGGGGTGGAACCGACGAAGGAGATGGCCTGCACGTCGGGGTTGACCAGGAGCGCGTCGACGGCCTCCTTGTCGCCGTGCACGACATTGAAGACACCGTCGGGCAGGCCGGCCTCGGTAAGCAGCGCGGCGAGCCAGTTGGCGGCGGACGGGTCCTTCTCGCTGGGCTTGAGCACAACGGTGTTGCCCGCGGCAATGGCGATCGGGAAGAACCAGAGCGGCACCATGGCCGGGAAGTTGAACGGGCTGATGATGCCGACCACGCCGAGCGGCTGGCGCAAGGTGTACACGTCGACGCCGGTGGAGACGTTCTCGGAGAACTCGCCCTTGGACAGGTGCGGCAGGCCGAGCGCGAACTCGACGACCTCGAGGCCGCGGGCGAGCTCGCCGAGGGCGTCGGAGGTGACCTTGCCGTGCTCATTGGTGAGGATGTCGGCCAGCTCGCCCTTGCGCGCATTGAGGAGCTCGCGGAAGGCGAACATGACGCCCTGGCGCTTGGCAATGGAGGCGTCCCGCCAGGCGGGGTACGCGGCCTGGGCCGACGCGACAACGGTGTCCACATCGGCGGCGGAGGCCAGGGAGACCAGGCGCTGCACTGCGCCGGTGGCGGGGTTGTAGACGGGGGCGGTGCGCGTGGAGCTTCCGGCGCCTGGGGCGCCGTCGATCCAGTGGGTGAGGACGGGAAGGTCGTTCATGTCAGTCGATTCTGTTGGTGTGTTGTCCGTTGATCGAGCTTGTCGAGATCCGGTGACCGTGTCTACGTTGTGAGATTTGGTCGCGGGTCTCGACAAGCTCGACCAGCGATGGGCTGTTAGAGAAGGTCCAGGGAGAGGACCTCGTCGTAGATGGCCAGGGCCTCGGCCACCTCGGAGTCGGTCACGACGCAGGGCGGCACCACGTGGATACGGTTGTCCATGATGAAGGGCAGCAGGTTGCGGGCCAGTAGCTCGGTCTTGATGCGGGCCATCACCGCCGGCGGCACGGGCGCCCTGCTCTCCGGGTCGGCCACGAGCTCGATCGCCCAGAAGACGCCCTCGCCACGCACCTCCCCGATGATCGGGTGCGTGGCCTTGAGCGCCGCCAGCCCCGGGCCGATGGCCTCGGCGCCGATCCGGGCGGCGTTGGCCACGATGCCCTCCTCCGCCATGGCGTCCAGCGCGGCGACGATCGAGGCCATCGCCAGCGGATGTCCGCTGTAGGTGAGCCCGCCGGGGAACACCGTGTCGTCGAAGTCCGCGGCGATGGCGTCCGAGATGATCACCCCGCCGACGGGCACGTAACCGGAGTTGACGCCCTTGGCGAAGGTGATCAGGTCGGGCACCACGCCGGTGCCGTCGAACGCGAACCAGCGTCCGGTGCGGCCGAAGCCCACCATCACCTCGTCGAGGATCAGCATGATGCCGTACCGGTCGCAGAGTGCGCGCACCCCGGCGAGGTAGCCCGGCGGCGGCATCAACACCCCGGCGGTGCCGGGGATGGACTCGAGCAGCACGGCCGCGATGGAGGTGGCACCCTCGCTCTGGATGACCCGCTCCAGGTGGTGCAGGGCCCTCTCGCATTCCTGCTCGGGCGTCGTCGCCCAGAACTCGCTGCGGTAGAGGTACGGGCCGAAGAAGTGCACGTGTCCGCGGGCGAACTCGTTGGGGATGCGGCGCCAGTCGCCGGTGGCGACGATGGCAGCGCCGGTGTTGCCGTGGTACGAGCGGTAGGTGGAGAGCACGGTGTCGCGGCCGGTGTGCAGCCGGGCCATCCTGATGGCGTTCTCGTTGGCATCCGCACCGCCGTTGGTGAAGAAGACCTTGTTGAAGCCGTCGGGTGCCCGGTCGACGATGCGTTTGGCGGCCTCGCCGCGGGCCAGGTTGGCGGTGGACGGCGCGATGGTGGTGAGCAGCTGCGCCTGCTCGATGATGCCCTTGATCACGGCCGGATGCTGGTGGCCGATGTTGACGTTGACCAGCTGACTGGAGAAGTCGAGGTAGCTGCGCCCGTCGTGGTCCCAGACCCGGCAGCCGAGGCCGCCGGCGATGACGAGGGGCTTCAGTGCCCCCTGGGCGGACCAGGAGTGGAAGACGTGGGCGCGGTCGAGTTCGGNATGACGAGGGGCTTCAGTGCCCCCTGGGCGGACCAGGAGTGGAAGACGTGGGCGCGGTCGAGTTCGGTGGTGCGCTCGTTCAGCCCGGGCTTCGTGTCGGTGGTTGTGCCGGTGTCGATGTCGGTCACGATGTTGTTCCTTCTGCTCTGTGCCCCGCGGGTACCGGAGCGGTGGTGCACCGGGCGGCTGCGCTCGGCAGCCGCCCGGTGCGGAGGTTGTTTTACTCGCCGCCCTCCTTGAGGGTGACGTCGATCGGAGCCCAGTCGGCGCCCATGACGTCGACTCCCTCCTCGGTCAGCTCATCCAGGGCCTGTTGCACGTACTCGTTGGAGTACGCGGTTTCGGGCGGGTCTGTGGTGATGATGGTGCCACCGGTTTCGTTCTTGGTGTTCATGGCGATGTCGACGGTGTTGGCCCAGGCGGCCTCGTCGATCAGGCCGACGCCGTTCGTGGACGGGAAGATCAGCTTGCTGACCTCGTTGGTCATCCACAGCTGGTGCCCGGCGGGCAGGGCCGAGCCGGCATCGGCCACGATGGTCGCGGCGTCTTCGGGGTTCTCGGCGGCGTAGATCCAGCCCTTGATGGAGGCCTTGATGAACTTCACGGTCTGGTCGGCGTAGGCCTCGTCGTCGGCGAGCTTGTCGGTGTTGGCCCAGATGGCGTCCTGGAGCATCGCGGTGCCCTCCTCGTTCCAGTCGATGACGTTGAGGTCCTCTGGCTGGTAGAGCTCGCCGGTGTCGGGGTTGATGGTTTCCAGCACCTGGGCGTATTCGTTGTAGGTCATCGCCTGGGCCGCGTCGATGTCACCGGCGAGGAAGGCGTTCATGTCGAAGGCCTGCTGCACGAGGCTGATGTCGCCGACCTCGACGCCGGCCTGCTGCATGCCGGCGAAGAGTTCCCACTCGTTGCCGTAGCCCCAGCTGCCCACGTTCTTGCCGGCCAGGTCGGCCGGGCTGGTGATGTTCTTGTCCGTGAATGAGATCTGGGTGGTGGCGCTGCGCTCGAAGATCTGGGCGACGTCGGTGATGTTGGCGCCCTGCTCGATGGAGCCGAGCACCTTGGGCACCCAGGAGATGGCGTAGTCCACGTCGCCGGACGCGAGCACGTCCTGCGGAACGATGTCGGCGCCGCCCTCCTCGATGGTCACGTCGAGGCCTTCCTCCTCGTAGTAGCCCTGGTCGACGGCCGCGTAGTAGCCGGCGAACTGGGCCTGGGCCACCCACTGCAACTGCAGGGTGACCGGGGTGAGGTCGCCGCCGGCGGAGTCCTCGGTCGGTGCGGTATCGCCGGAGGCGGTGCATCCGGTGAGAACGAGGGCGCTGGCCGCCGCGACGGCGCCGGCCGTTGTGAGCCATCGAGTGCTGTGTTTCATGGGTTCCTCCTGAGGTACTGCTGCGGGGGTGCTGTGTCGGGATGCTGCGGTGCGGGATGGTCAAGCGGTGGGGGCGCGGCGGCTGACCAGTTTTTCCAGGCCGAGAGCCGCGCAATAGAAGAGGAGTCCGAGGATGATGGAGCCGAGCACGTAGGCCCAGGCCAGCCCGTAGTTACTGCTGGACGCGGCCGAGGTGATCGACTTGCCCAGGCCCCCGACCGGGCCGCCGAAGTACTCGGCGATGAGGGCGGAGATCACGGCGAGCGAGGACGCAATGCGCAGGCCCGTGAACACGAACGGCACCGCGGTGGGCAGGGTGACGGTCTTGGTGGCCTGCCAGCTCGAGGCGGCGTAGGAGCGCATCAGGTCGCGGTGCACCGGGCGCACCATCCGCAGCCCTTTGAGGGTGTTGAAGTAGACCGGCACGAAGACCGCCAGCGCGGCCACGAGCTGCCGGGCGGTCTCGGCGTTGGCGCCGAACATCGTGTAGAGCACGGGCGCCAGCGCGACGATCGGCACCACGGCGACGGCGGCGACGATGGGGGCGGCCATCTCGTCGAAGATCCCCACCAGGGCCGAGAGGATGGCCAGCAGCACACCCACGATCGCGCCGAGCACCAGCCCGATCAGGGCGTTGCGCCCGGTGACGACCGAGCCCCCGACGACGTTCTGCAGGTTGGTGATGAACTGCTCACCGATCGCGAAGGGCCCGGGGAGGATGAACGGCTTGATCGCCAGCACGGTGACGACGCCCTGCCAGAGCAGGATCGCGGCCACGCCGAGCAGCACCGGTGGCAGCACGGTGCGGGCCAGGCCGGAGCCCGATGCGCCCGGCCGGCCCGGCCCGGCCTGCGCAGCCACGCGCGTGCTCGCGCCGGCGCTCATCGCGTCTCGAC